>JALZBE010000077.1 GCA_030947665.1 Vulcanimicrobiota bacterium
GGCCACCACTGGCAGGACGCCTCGCACGTCACGTTCGGCGTCGCGACGGCCGGCTACGACTTCGGCGGCGTCAAGCTCGAAGGCTCGGCGTTCACCGGCACGGAGCCGAACGAGTTCCGCTACAACTTCGACCGCCCGCACCTCGACTCGTACAGCGGCCGGCTCTCGTGGAATCCCAGCGCGAACGTCGCGCTGCAAATCTCCAACGGCTTCATCAAAGCACCTGAATCGCTCGACCCGGGCGTGAACCAACACCGCACCACCGCATCAGTGCTCTACAATAAGCCGCTGGGCTACGAGTCGAACTGGTATCTCGGCGCCGTCTGGGGCCAGAACCGCTTGACGGACGGATCACCCACGAGCAACGCGTACCTGCTCGAAACCGACTACCGGCGCGGCGGTAACGCGTACTACGCGCGCTTTGAGCGCGTGCAGAAGTCCGGTCACGAGCTGGTGCTGCCGAGCCTGCTTGCCGCCGATGCGCTGTTCGACGTCGGATCGTACTCCTTCGGCTACGTCCGCGATCTCAACCGCCAGGTGAACGGAACGCGCGTCGGCCTGGGCGCGCAGCTCACGCTCGCTCCGAAGTCGACCGGCCTCGACCCGTACTACGGCATGGGCACGCCGGCGTCGTTCCAGGTCTTCCTTCGATTGCGCCCAACGGCCACCGTCATGAGCGGCATGGCAAAATGATCGTCCACCACGTACGCGGCGCGGTGATCGGCATCGTAGCGGCATTGGGCATCGTGCTGGGCGTCGTCGTCGCAATGGTGTACATGGGTTACGCGCCGATGGCGGCCGACTCGGCGCCGTCCTCGATCGAGGCGAACCTCGCGATGAAGGCGCTGCACGCCGCGTCCGAGCGCCAGATGGGCAACGTGACGAGCCCGATCCCCGCCAACGACGTCAACCTCGCCGCCGGCCTCAAGACGTACCAGCAGAACTGCGTTATCTGCCACGGCGCAGCCGACGGAAAGCCGTCCAATATCGCGGCGGGTTTCTACGTCCCGTCCCCGCAGTTTGGGAAGGACGGCGCGGAAGACGATCCCGAGGGTGCGACGTACTGGAAGATCCACCACGGCATCCGCTTCTCGGCGATGCCGGCGTTCCAGCACTCGCTCAAGGACACGCAGATCTGGCAGGTGGCGCTTTTCCTCAAGCACATGGATGCGCTGCCGAAGTCGGTGGACGCGGCCTGGAAGGCCACGAAAAGCGTCGGCGGCATGAACATGGCCGCCACCCCGGCGATGGACATGAAGTAGTGCTGCTCGGAAAAATCGGCGAAGCGCTCATGCTCGCCGGCGGAATGGCGTGGCAGGTCGGGTGGAGCCTCATACTCGGCTTTGTGCTGTCTGGCGCCGTCCAAGCGCTCGTGTCCAAGGAGCGCATGCAGCGCACGCTCGGGCGCGACGGCATCCGCGAGATCGCGCTGGCGACCGGGTTCGGCGCAGCGAGCTCGTCGTGCTCGTATGCCGCCGCAGCGATGAGCAAGACGCTGTTCAAGAAAGGCGCGGCGCTCGTCCCGAGCATGGCGTTCTTGTTTTCTTCGACGAATCTCGTGCTCGAGCTCGGCATCATCCTGTGGCTGCTGATGGGCTGGCAGTTCACCGCGGCGGAATGGATCGGCGGGCTCGTGCTGATCGCAATCATGACCGTGCTCGTGAAATTGACGTACCCCAAGCAGCTCGTCGAAGAAGCACGCCGCCGCGTCGACCAGACGGGCGGCCACGACCACGGCTCCGCCGAGGCGGAGCGTGGTCCGGTCATCGAGCGGCTGCGCAATCCCGCGACGCGCGTCGCGATCGCGCAGAACTTCGCGATGGACTTCTCGATGCTGTGGAAGGATCTGCTCGGCGGATTCCTCATCGCCGGCGCGCTCGCGGCGTTCGTGCCGGACCACGCCTGGAAGGCGCTCTTCCTCAACGGCGCTGCGCCCGGCGTGCAACTCGTCGGCAACGTGATCGTCGGGCCGATCATCGCGATCCTGTCGTTCGTGTGCTCCATCGGGAACGTCCCGCTGGCGGCCGTCTTGTGGGCGAGCGGGATCTCGTTCGGCGGCGTGCTGGCATTCTTGTACGCCGATCTGATCGTGCTGCCGCTGCTCGACGTCTACCGCAAATACTACGGCGTGCGCATGATGCTCTACATCTTCGCCGTGTTCTTCACGACGATGGTGCTTGCCGCCATCGTCATGGACGGCGCGTTCTCCGCGCTGCACCTGGTACCGAAGCCGAACCCGAACATCCGCCACGACCTCACGATGTTCTCGTTCAACTACACGTTCGTTCTGAACGTCGCGTTCGGTGCCGTCGCCGTCTACCTATGGTGGCTGAACCGAAGCGCCCCGATGGACCACAGTTGCCACGGCGAGAGTTCCGGACCAGACGACGCGCATCACGACGACCACGCGCATATTGTCAGCGCCGGTCGGTAAGGCCCTTAGTACGCCTCTGGTCTTCCGCGATCGAGTCTTCGTCGGGACAAAAGGTCGGCGAAGCCGGCCGCTCGGAATCGACTTCAACACGAGTCCCGGCCCGGATTGCGCGGACTCGAAGCGTAAAAGAGTTCCGCGAAACGGGCGAAGTAAACCAGACCGTCCTTGGACGACATCCTCTGCTCGTTGCGGACGACGCCGTCGCACCCGAGCGGCTGCAGCCCGCGCGTCATCACGCTGCCTAATATCGCGCCGCGCGCCGTGTGGTAGATTATCACGGTCGGCTTTCGAGAACGAGCGGGTCGAGCGGCAGGGCGGACGCGGCAAGCCTATGCGGAGGGCGTCGCGGCGGCGCGGCACCAGCCGATACTTCCAGCGTGAAGTCGAAGACGCCCATCTCGCATTCGGCCGACCGCGACCACGCATGTCCTTTCGGGCTACGCGGCTCCGAATCGAGTCTAGAGGAGCTAAGGAAGCTGGCGGCGCAGTTGGAGAGCAGAACGACCGGCCGTCAGCCCGCGGTCGACGCCTCATCGCAGGTTCGAACGGTATCGCGTAGATCGGCGCAGGACAGTCCTGCATCGCACGGCGTCACCCATCGAATGCTTGCGTGCCAACAAGCGGAGATATGATATGCAGGTTCGTGAAGCGCCCGCGTTGCCCACCCTGGCCTCGATCGAAGATCTGGCGCACGTCAGCGATCGGCCGGGGGACGAACCCGCGCTCTGCTCGGACAACATCCAAGGCAACGGTCTGGCGGGATTCAACAAAGACCACCAGACGTTGATCTTCATCCGGATCGACGAGCCCGAAGCGTTCAAGAAGTGGCTTGCGGCGCAGATTCCGTTTGTGGCGACGGTCGCGGAGGTGTTGGCGTTCAACCGACTTTTCAAGTCGGTCCGCTTTCGGCGCAAGCATGAGACGCGAACCGTGCAGGCGACGTGGACGAACATCGCCTTTACGCACGCGGCCCTGGCGAAGCTGCTCGCTCAGCCCGATCTCGGTTTCCACGATGCGGCGTTCAAGGCTGGTCTCGCGGATCGGTCCGCGGGCATCGGCGACGCCCAGGATGCCGGCGCTGAAGGAACCGCGGCCAACTGGCTTTTCGGAACGCGAAGCGACGAGCCCGTCGCCGTCGTCATCGTCGCGGGCGACGACGTCGCCGCGACGGCCGACGAAGTGCGGCGCATCGAAGACTCGCTTTTCTCGTCGCATCCGCACGCGGCGGGCGAGCCGTTCCGGGCCGGCGCGACGGTCGTCTTCAAGCAGCATGGAGCTACGCTGCCCCCGCCGCTGACCGGTCACGAACATTTCGGCTGGCTCGACGGCGTGTCCCAACCGGGAGTGCGCGGCACGGTGAGCGACGCGACGATCACCGGCCCGGGCGGCGCCGTGCATCTCGATCTGCTGACGTTGCGCCAGAATCCGCACGACAAGGCGCAGGGCAAGCCAGGGCAGGACGCGCTGTATCCCGGGGAGTTTGTTTTCGGACACCCCAAGCAGGCCGGAACCGGCGACATCGCGGCGCCCGGCCCGATCGCGCAGGCGGGGCCGGACTGGAGCGACGACGGCAGCTTCCTGGTCATCCGCCGCCTACGGCAGGACGTGCGCGGCTTCCACGAGTGGCTCAAACAGTACGCGGACGATCTGCGCGTCGAACCGGAGCTGCTCGGCTCTTTGCTCGTCGGACGCTGGCCCAGCGGATCGCCGTTGATGTTCGAACCGTCCGCCGACCATCCCGAAATCGGCCGCAGCGACGACCAGAACAACTGGTTCGAGTTTCACGGCCAACCGCCGCACGATCCGACCAAACCGACGGATCCTTCGCAGTCGAAGGTCATCGGCGTGACGCCGCCGCTTGGCGATCCGACCGGACTGCGTTGTCCGGTCGGCGCGCACATCCGCAAAGCGTATCCGCGCGACGACCAACCCGCCGGCGGCGCCGGCGATCCGCAGGAAGTGACGACTCAGACGCACCGCCTTCTGCGGCGCGGAATCCCGTTCGGTCCCGCGTTCGATCCGACGGCGACCGACGACGACGGAAACCGCGGCCTCGTTTTCGCGGCGTACATGACCTCCATCGAGAACCAGTTCGAGTTCGTCACGAAAACGTGGCTCAACAACGTCAATTTCAAAGATCCCGGCGTCGGACTCGACCCGATCATCGGACTAGGCGCGCCAGGAACCAACCCGGGCCTGCAAGTCAGGATCAACTTCCCGGACGGCAAGCACGTGGACGAGCATTTGGACGTGCCAGCGTCGTTCGTGACGCCGACGGGCGGCGGATATTTCTTCGCTCCTTCCATCCGCGCGATGCAGACGTGGTGTGGGCTGCCGCTGGAGGACCGGTGTCGCGTCGTGCACCAGCCTCAAGGCGGCGTAACGCAACCGCAAAATCCGATCTACCGTGCGCCGGGGCAATAGCGCGAAGGCCACGCCCATACGGACATGACGAACCCGCAGTCGACGCGAACGCTCCGGCCGACCCGAACGCGGTCTGCGCCTTGACTGCTTTGCTCCGCCGGCTATGTAGGCTCTCCGGCCGCCGCATTTTCCGGCTCAGGGCCGATCGCGGTGTGACCCACACCATCGGCACGAACGTGCGGTGGACGACCGCCCTCGGAGGAACCGCTGCCAGCTCGACCCTCGAATATACGTCTTCAACGAGCCGACATACCCGACGACGCCCGGCGGCCTGAGCGCAATAACGCATAATGCCGCGCCGGCGTTCAGCGTCGGAAAGCGGCGTCGGGTTCGGACTCTGTACGACGACGGTCACGCCGTGCACGAGCGCGGTCGCGCTCACGGGTTCGCAACACACAACGCTTAATGCAGCGCTCGGCCTTTTTTTCGCCGGAGATTTTGAGCTCAGGAACCCCGCAGCCCGCGACGGATCACGATGCCGTCACGTCCCGGCACCGCCGCCGCCTCTTCGGCGCGAACCAGGTCGTCCATGGCTGCCTTGACTTCTTCGCGCGTCGCCATGTCGCTGATACCGGCCTTCTGCAGCTCAGCCTCAACCAGCAGCATCGCGGCGTCGAGCGACCACACCGGCGCCTCAGCCCACGCGACGTGACCGACGAGGCTGCGCTGCGTGGCGAACCCCTCGCGGCGCAACACCTGCCGCACGAAAAGCACGCGCTTCTCGGCGCCATGGTTCCGCTTGAACTCGAGCGCAGCCAGCGGCTCATTGACGAACCCCGGCGCAAAGAGCTCGCGGCATTCGAACGCGTCGACGTCGATGCGAAGCGCGTTGATGATGTCGTCGATCGTCCAAAGACTCACCCTGTGCGTTTTCAGTTCGTCGTGGAGGCTGAGTTCGTCTTTAAACGACGGACCGACGAGAACCGCGAATTCCGCACCGGCCAGATCGCGAAACTTCGCGGGTTCCTGAACCTGAGGGATGCGCACGCGTCCGCCGGACGGCACGCTCTTGCACTCGATCACGGCGCGAAAGCTCAGCGGCCCCAGGGGCGCCTCGATGATCCCGTCGGCCCGCCCTAGACCGCCAATGTGGTTCGCAACGAATCCCATCATCTCGAACGCATCACACGTGGCTTGCTCGAAGGCGGCGGGATCTTCGCCGACGGCGGTTGTCCTGAGGCGTTCCGCGATCGCTTCAAGCGCGGGTGCCTCAGTATAGCGCGGACGCCCCTCAAGCGTGACCGCCGGCCAAGAATCGACCGGACCGCTGAGGCGAAACTCGTGCGTCACTGGGTCCAGAACGACCACGGGGGTTCGCCCCTTGGACATCGAGTGCTGGATGTAATTGGAGAGGTCAGCATAGACTTGGTTCCGCGTGATCGTGGTTTTAAGCAGCTTCGCCTTGACCGCGTCTTCGACGATCTGCGCCGCACTGCGGGGTTTCCCGTCGCTCAAAATTTGCGTGACGGCCAGGAAGAGCACGCCGTATCCCGGCCGCCGTGAAAGGAAGACCTCGTCGCTCGCGTCGTCCGGCGTCATCGAGTTATCGGTCATACGACGTTTCCTGTGGTGGCATGCTGGAGAATCCCAACCGATTGCCAAGCGTGTTCCGTTTCCACGACGGCGGTGCGCCCGTAGGGGCGCGCGGCGCGAAGCGTCGCTTCGGCGAAGTTGGTGAAGCCGGACCGCGCGCTCAGCCCGGAGCAAACCGCATCGTACCAGATGCGGCCGGTGATGTCCCACGCGTGGCCGCCGAGCTGCTTTGCGAGCAGATAGAACGCGTGGTTGGGGATGCCGCTGTTGATATGAACGTCGGCATTCTGCATCATCGGCGCAACGTAGTGCCGCATGTGCGACGGTTGTGGGTCTTTACCGAGGATCGGATCGTCGTAGGCGAATCCCGGTTGCGAGAGCGAGCGCAGGCCGCGACCGCACACGGTTCCGGTGAACTGACCGGCCCCGATCGTCCAATCCGCCCCAACGACGGGCTGCCCTAACGACCACTGCTTCACAAGCAACCCGAACACGTCGGCGACGGACTCGTTGAGCGCGCCCGACTCACCGGCGTACTCGAGACCTCCCTCGGCTTGGATCATGCCGTGCATCAGTTCGTGCGCCGTGATGTCGATGCACGCCGTGAACGACCGAAACACGATCCCGTCACCGTCTCCGCACAACAGCTGCCCGCCGTCCCATGCAGCGTTGTCGAACCGGTGGCCGTAGTGCACGGAGCTGATCAGGTGCATGCCGCGTCCGTCGAGCGAGCTGCGGCCGAAGAGCTCGTCAAAGAAGCGGTACGTCGTCCCGCACGCGTCGTACACGCGATCGACGTCCTCGTCGTTCGCCGGTCGCTCGTCCTCCCGTCGCCGCACGATCCCGGGAAGGCTCTTCTCACTGCCGCAATCATGGACGAGCCGATAGAGCCCGACGGCACGCGCGCCGCCCACGTGCGTCGCCCACGCGGACCTTCGCGCCGCGACGAAGTCGACCGCGAGCGTGCTGGTGGCCGCTTCCCGAACGCGATCGTCCGGATGCTTCCGCAGCGCGTGCAGCATGTGCGGCGGAACCGCGCCACAAGCGGGCATCAGCCAGTGCGGCGCACGTCGGAGAATCGCTGCCGAGCGAGCGGCACAGCCGCTTCTGCAAAGACGTTTCCTTGCGCAAGCCGCTCGGCGCTGTTGCTGGCATGGAACTGCCCGTTGTGCACGTGCCCCAACTCGTTCCAGTGGATCGGTGTCACCATCGCGAGCTCGACCGTCCCGATCAGAGCGTACGGCAACGTGCTGTGATGGCCGACCGCGTTCGAGCTCACGTCGACATGGATGCGCGGCGAGGTGTGATCGTGAACGTCCGTCGTCAGCAGCGAAATGTTGCGCGCGACGGCGTCATTGGCGACCTCGTGAAGCCAGGCGCGCACGGCGTCGTATGCCGGATCTTCGCAGAACGGGATGAAAAGCGTCGCACCGTCAACGCCGTTCAGGGCGGGGATGACTTCCACGCCCCGCTCGTGCAGTATCGCCCGCAGTGCCAGCATCGCGAGTGCGAGCTTGTCTTGTGTGGCGCCACCTCGAGGTTTAAGACAAATGCGCGCGTATCCCACGCTCTCAGGGTCGCGCGGGCTTGGCGTCCACGACTCGAACCCGACGGCGTCGCGATGAATGAGCCACAAAAGCGCGTTCGCCGCAAGAGCGATGTAGTGGAGCGGGCTCGCCGGGTCGCCGACGTCGACGGAATGCACGGTGTGCGGTAAGGCGTGATGCCATGAACCACCGTATGTGGCGTGCTGCCCGAGGCCCTGGAGATAGTACGTCGGAACGACGGGCGCTGCCGGGAAGCTTTCGACGAGGTATGGCGCGCTGCGCTCGTAGTGGGCGAGGATCAGCGCACGGGTCGCCGGCACTATCAAGCTGCTCTGGCTCATATGAGCGTAAAATTGCCCGGCTGCCTAGTGGCTCCTAGCTAGGCAAGCAAGGAAGCGAGCGTTCGCGGACATTTCAACCACGCCGCCGACCGTTCCCGGGGTGTAGGCGACACCGCTCGCGCGAGGTCGCAGAAACGGTCGGCGGCATGTCATCCGCGACCGCAGGTCGCGG
>JALZBE010000460.1 GCA_030947665.1 Vulcanimicrobiota bacterium
TCTGCAACTGCGAGTACACCGACCACGGACACTGCGGCATCCTCGATCCGTCCGGCGACGTCGACAACGACCGCACGCTCGACGTGCTCGCGAAGACGGCACTCACGTACGCGCGGGCCGGCGTCGACATCGTCGCGCCGTCCGACATGATGGACGGCCGGGTCGCGGCGATCCGCACCGCGCTCGACGACGAAGGCTTCACCAAAACCGCGATCATGTCGTACGCGGCGAAGTATGCGTCGGCGTTCTACGGGCCGTTCCGCGAAGCGGCCGAGTCGACGCCGTCGTTCGGCGACCGCCGCACCTACCAGATGGATCCCGCCAACGTGCGCGAGGCATTGAAAGAAGTGCGCCTCGATATCGAAGAAGGCGCCGATGTCGTGATGGTCAAGCCCGCGATGGCGTATCTCGACGTCGTGCGCGCCGTGCGCGAGATGACGGATCTTCCGGTCGCCGTGTATCACGTCAGCGGCGAGTACTCCATGCTCAAAGCCGCGGCCGAACGCGGCTGGATCGACGAGGACCGCGCGGTCGACGAGACGCTCACCGCGATAACGCGCGCCGGCGCCGACGTGATCATCACGTACTTCGCGAAAGACTATCTCAGGAGAACTCGGTGATGGAGCGAGCGCTACCGCACTCTTCGGTCGGCGTTTGCATCCTCGCCGGCGGCGAGGCGACGCGGTTGCCCGGCAAGCTCGCGCTCGACGTGGGCGACGTGCCGATGCTGGTGCGCGTCTACCGCAACGTTTCGCCGGGGCGCGAGACCTGGCTGTCCACCAAAGGCGAGTTGCCCGCCGAGATTCGCGCGCACGTCGGTGCGCCGCAAGTCGTGGACCGCTGGCCGCTGCGTGGTCCGCTGTCCGGCCTGCTCTCGACGCTGAGCGAGATGCGCACGGAGTGGGTGTTCGCGGTCGCGGGCGACGCGCCGTTCGTCGACGCGGCGTTCATCGACCGGCTCGCCGCGCACGTCGCACCGCAGCACGAGGCGATCGTTCCGATACACGACGAGAACGCGAAGCGCATTGAGCCGCTTGCCGCGCTCTACCGCCGCGAAGCGTTCTTGCGCGAAGGGATGCCGGTACTGCTCGGCGGCCAGGGCGCGCTGCGGCTCGTGATCGACCGCTTGAAAACGAAGTACGTCCCGGTGCGCGACGAGCAGGCGTTCGCGAACGTCAACACGCCCAGCGACTACGCGAAGCTGCGCGGCGTGATCGCATGAACCGAGCCGGTTCCAGCGCAGCGTTCGCGGCGGCAAAGCGCCTAATTCCGGGCGGGGTGAACTCGACGGTGCGCGCGTTCAAGGCGGTCGGCGGCGACCCGGTGTTCGTGCGGGAGGCTAAAGGCGCGTACCTGACCGACGTCGACGGAAACCGCTACCTCGACTACGTGCTGTCGTGGGGACCGATGATCGCCGGGCACGCGCATCCCGCCGTCGTCGAAGCGATCCAGCGCGCGGCCGAGCGCGGCACGTCGTACGGCACGCCGACCGAGTACGAGACCGAGCTCGCGGAGATCATCGTGCGGGCGGTGCCGTCGGTGGAAAAGGTCCGCTTCTGCTCGTCGGGCACCGAAGCCACGGCCAACGCGATCCGGCTCGCGCGCGGCGTGACGGGCCGCGACAAGATCGTCAAGTTCGCGGGCTGCTACCACGGCTCGGCCGACGCGTTCTTGATCAGCGCGGGCTCCAGCGCTCTGACGATCGGCAAGCCGGACTCCAAAGGCGTGACCGCGGGGACGGCGCGCGACACGATCGTCGTCCCGTACAACGACGCGGACGCCGTGCGTGCTGCGTTCGAGCAGAACCCCGGCGAGATCGCGTGCGTGATCGTCGAGCCGTACGTGGGCAACATGGGGCTCGTGCTGCCCCGGCCCGGCTTCCTGGCCGCGCTGCGGACGCTGACGCGCGAGCACGGCGCGCTGCTGGTGTTCGACGAGGTCCTGACCGGCTTTCGCGTCGCGTACGGCGGCGTTCAGGCCCGCGAGGGCGTGACCCCCGACATCACGACCCTGGGCAAGGTGATCGGCGGCGGCCTGCCCGTCGGCGCGTTCGGCGGGAGCGCCGCCGTCATGGACCGGATCACGCCGGACGGGGACGTGTTCCAAGCCGGCACGCTCTCGGGCAACCCGATCGCGATGGCGGCCGGCCTTGCGACGCTGCGGCTGCTCGGCGAATCGTCGTACGTGCATCTCGAAGCCCTCGGCCGGCGTCTCACCGATGGCATGGCCGACGTATTCCGGCGGCGGGGAGTCCCGCACACGGTCGCCGCGGCCGGTTCGCTCTTCGGATTCTTTTTCGCGGATGGGCCGGTAACCGACCTAAGCAGCGCGAAGCGTTCCGACACGGTGCTGTACGGACGCTTCTTCCACGCGATGCTCGACCGCGGGTTCTATTTCGCTCCCTCCCAGTTCGAGGCGGGCTTCTTGTCGCTTGCGCACGACGAGGCAGAGATCGACCGCACCGTCGCGGCGGCGGGCGACGCGCTCGCCGAGGCGCTGCAGCCCGCTCACGGTGACATGGCGTGCCCCTAGTCTGTCTCGGGCTCTCCCACCACACCGCGCCGGTCGACGTGCGCGAGCGCCATGCCTTCCCGCCGCAGAAGATGGGCGAGGCGCTGATCGCGCTGCGCGACTACGAAGCGGTCCGCGAGGCCGCGATGCTGCAGACCTGCGGGCGGCTGGAGATCTACGCCGAGCTCGAGGACTACGAGATCGGCGTCGGCCAGCTCAAATCGTTCCTGGGCAACTTCCGCCACGGCGACGTCAGCGACATGGACTCGTACATGTACACGCTGCTCGGCACGCAGGCGATCGATCATCTGTTCCGCGTGAGCACCGGGCTGGACTCGATGCTGATCGGCGAAGCGGAGATTCTCAGCCAGGTCAAGGACGCATACGTGCAGGCGCAGCGTGCGCGGTCGCTCGGCAAGACGCTGCACACGCTCTTCCGCGCGGCGCTCGAAGCCGGGAAGCACGCCCGCACGCATACGGCGATCTCCGCCGACTCGGCGTCGGTCGCCACCGCGGCGGTCCTCTACGCGAAGCAGCATCTCGGCGAGCTGACCGGGAAGCAAGTGCTGATCGTGGGTGCCGGCAAAATGGGCGCAGCCGCCGCGCGGCGGCTCAAGGCCGAAGGCGCAAGCGACATCGTGCTGCTGAACCGCTCGCACAAACGCGCGCAGGACGTCGCGAGCGAGCTCGGGGACGTCGCGCG
>JALZBE010000461.1 GCA_030947665.1 Vulcanimicrobiota bacterium
CGGCAGCACCGTGCCGGGGGCCAGGGTCGGGAGCGGCGCCGCGGCAGGGATCGCCGGCAGCGGCGGACCCGGAGACACGTACGGCGTGCCGGGTGTGACGATGTGCGGCGTCACCGTGATGATGAGCTCGTTGCGCGAGCGGTTCAGCGTCTCGTTGCGAAACGCGCGGCCGACGAGCGGCAGATCGCCGAGCAGCGGGATCTTCGTGTCGAAGCGCGTCGTCGTGTCCTGGATCAGGCCGCCGATGACGAGCGTCTCGTCCTCGCGCATCGCGACCGTCGTCTGCGTGTCGCGCGTCGCGATCTGCGGGATGCCGTTCGAGATGCCCGCTAAGCTGTTCACCGTCGGATGCAACGCGACGGTGATGAAGTTGCCCGCGTTGACGACCGGCGTGATGTCCAGCGTGACACCCGTCTGGAACGTCTGAAGCTGCGTGGTCGCGACCGTGCCGGTGCCGCCGCCCGTCGTGGTGAGGATCGCGATGTTGTCGCCCGCGCGGATCGTCGCCGTGCGGCCGGAGATCGTCGTGATGCGCGGATCGGCGAGCACGCGCCCCTTGCCGGTCTGGATCAGCAGGTTCAGGCTCATCCCGAACGACAGCGGCGAGCGCCCGAGCGGCTGGAACTTCAAGAACGGCGGCGGCGTGCCGCCGTCCGGCGAGGTCGGTGTAACCTCGGTGAACGTGCTGCTCACCACCGGCGAGCTGAACGTCAAGCCGAGGTTCTTCGCCGCGCTCTCGTCGACTTCGAGGATCTCGGTGTCGAGCACGACGAGCTTCTGCTCGACGTCGAGTTGGTCGATCAGCCCTTTCGCCAGCCGGATCGCGTACGGGCTGCCGGTGAGCACGAGTTGCGTGGCGTTGGGCGGGACGGTGATGCGCAGGTCGGGCGCTTGGCCTTGCAGCGCTTGCGTGACGGTCGTCGCGATGTCCGTCGCGGACGACGACGGCGCGCCGTTGAGCCCGGGCGCCGCCGCCTTGAGCGAGATCACCTCGACGCCCCCGGCGGCCACGTCGACGCTGCTGCCCGGCTGCTGCACGGGCGGCCCGTTCGCGCCCGCCGGCGCGGTGCTGCTCGCGTCGAGTTGCGCGAGCGCGTCGGCGATGCGCTGGTGCTCGGCCGACGTCGCGACTACCGACAGCGCGTTGAGCGCGGCATCCGTCGTGACTTGCGCGTCCCGGAACGAGCGCGCGATGAGATCGCCCGCCGAGCGCGCGTCGATGAACCGCAGCCGGTAGACTTGCGTGTAGCGCACGCCGGCCTGCGGCTGGTCGATGAGGGAGACGAGGGCTTTGGCTTTCGCGACGTCGTCGGGCGGGCCGCCGAGCAGCACCGACTGTCCCGCGACGCTCGCGCGCACCGAGCGAAACTGGTGCGCGATCGCGCGCGCGACGTCGCGGGGCGCGGCTTTGGTGACGCGCACCGCTTCGACCGGCGCGGTGCTCGGCACCGGCGTCGCGGGCAGCGTGTCGATCGTCGCGATCAGCAGCTTGATCTGCGCGAGATCGGCGGGGTTCGCTTCGACCAGCAGCGTCTTGTTCGGTGCCTGCGCGATGCGCGCAGCCGGGTATAGCGCATGCATTCGCGCAGAAACCGTCGCAGGATCGGCGTGATGCAGTTGCACGGCGTCGCTCGCCGGCCGCGTCGGGTTGCGCACGTCGATGCCTTGCAGCACCGCGCGCATGCCCGCGACGTCCTCCGGCGGCGCGACGACGACGAGCGCGTTCGCGGCCGGATCGACGGTGATGCGGTCGCGCGGATAGAGCGCGCGAAGGACGGCCGCCGCGCGGCCGGCGCCGATCACTTGCACCGCGAGCACTGCCGGTGCGAACGGCGTCGCGGCCGGCCGCGGCTGCGCCCCGGCTGGTAGTCCGCTCGTACTAAGCGCGAGCATTGCTGCGAGTGCGATGCACTTCACAGCACGCGATGCCGGGAGCTTTCTCACCCTGCGATACCTCCGTCGTGCGTTGACGTTCCCTAGCCTGTTCATGCTACCTTTGTGGACGGGTCATGATTTCCGAACGTCTCGTCTCTGCGTACGGGCGCGCCGAGATCGAGCAGCTGGCGGCGGTGATCGCCGACTGGTCGGCGCCTGATTACGTCACCATCCGCGCAATCGTCGCGGCCGGAACCGACGCGGACGAGCGCGCCGCGCGGTTGACCGCGATGGGACGCGAGTTCGTCGTCGACGTGCGCCGCCGCATGCGAAGCGACGGCGCCGCGGCATTGCTGGCATCCCCGCCGGCGCTGCGCGAACGCATATTGGAGAATGCGACGCGTCAGCTCGCCTCTTTCGGCGGGCGCAAGCCGCTGACGATGCAGCGGCTGTCGCGAGAGACTGGGATCCCGCGCCGCACGCTGTACAACCTGTACGCGGCGAACGAGCTCGCAGCGGCGTGCCGCAGGCGCGCCCAGACGATCTGGCGTGCGCACTTCGAGCACGGCGTGCTGGGCGCAAGCACGGATGCGAAACGCCGGCTGTTCGCGGTGATCGAGGCGATCGACGCGTGGGTCGCCTCCGACCGCTTCCGCGCGGATCAGCTGCTGTGGTCGCGCGCGTCGTTCAGCGACCGCCCGCGCGACGACGACTTGCGCGAGCACCTCACGGAGATCGAGCGCTTCGGAACCGGCCTCGCGTCGGTCGCACGCCTGGCGTCGCCGGCAGCGTTCGGTGCATTCGTCGCGACGAGCGTCGCCGGCGCGGCGGCGTGGTTCGACCGCCGTGCGGCGGCGCGCGCCGCGAGCCTCGGTTTCGTCGAACGCGAGCTCGCGCGGCGGCATTGAGCGCGCGACTGCAGCACGCTGTCGCGCGCAGCGCGCCAGCGGGCGCACCTGGGCCCAATTTAGTCTAGCCATATCTAGCCACCGGCCATTCCCGGCGCGCATGATGGTCCCGCTCGACGACGTTCCCGCCGACGCGAGGACTGGCCGAGATCCGAAACGGGGGTGCCATGTTCGGACGCTCACTCGGCCGAGAACTGCTCGGCGTGTCGCTCGTCGTGCTCGCCTCGGTGGCCGCGGTACCGGCACGAGCCAATCCCGCGGTCACCGTGCGCGTCACGAACGCATCCACCGCATTCGATCTCGCGTACGCTGCGAGCGCATCGACCCTGGGCGGTTACGTAACCTCGGACAACGCTCCGCTGGCCACGATTCCGCGCCAGACCGGCGACACGTACACCATCACGTCGGCGAGCCCCAAGGCGATTGCCGG
>JALZBE010000462.1:0-2681 GCA_030947665.1 Vulcanimicrobiota bacterium
AACACGACCTCCGGATTCAGCTGTCCGCTTTCGCCCTCGATCCTGGCCCGGCTCGCATTGACGTCGGCCCACTGGGTGCGATTCCGCGCGATCCTCTCCCGCCACGACGTGTCGGTCTTGCGCTCCAGGAGGGGCATGAGCGCCAGGAGCGTGTCGCGCGCGTCGCCCGCGAGATTCACCTCCATCGCGTAGCGCAGCGCGAGGTTGGCGCCTGCGATGTCGATCTGCACGCCGCGCGCCTGACCTTCCTTGGGAAGGAACTGGTCGTACGGAAACGTGGATCCGATCATGAAGAGCGTGTCGCATTCGGTCATCATGTCGGAACTCGGGCGGGTGCCGAGCAGCCCGATGTCCCCGGTCACCCACGGCAGATCGTCGGGCAATACGGCCTTGCCCAAGAGCGCCTTCGCGCAGCCCGCCTGAAGGAGATCCGCCACGGCGATCAGCTCGGCGGATGCGTTCGCGGCACCCGCGCCCACCAGCATCGCAACGCGTTTCCCGCCGTTGAGAACCGCAGCGGCGCGCCGCAAGTCGGCGTCAGCCGGAATGACGCGCGGCGCCTGGTAGCCGACGCCGCTGTGCGACATGTTCGCCTTACGCGGGAGATCCTCGACGGCGGGCAGTTCCTGCACGTCCTTGGGGATGATGATGCACGTAACGGAGCGCGACGCGATCGCGATGCGCACGGCTCGGTCGACGACGTGGCGAATCGCGAGCGGGCTGGAGACGGTCTGGCAATAGTCGCTCGCGACGTCCTTGAACAGCGTATTGAGATCGACTTCCTGTTGATAGCTTGCGCCCATCGCACTGGTCGCCGCCTGACCCACGATGGCGACGACCGGCATGTGATCGCCTTTGGCGTCGTAGAGTCCGTTCAAAAGGTGGATCGCACCGGGTCCCGAGGTGGCCATGCAAACGCCGACTTCGCCGGTGAATTTCGCGTGCGCGGTCGCCATGAAGGCGGCTTGCTCCTCGTGGCGCACCTGGACGAGCTGCATCCGGCCATCCGTTCGGTCGAATGCTCCCATCAAACCGTTGATCCCGTCGCCCGGGTATCCGAAAATCCGCTTGATACCCCACGCGCTCAATCGTTCGAAAAGAAAATCGCTGACCGTCGGTGCCATAACCGTCTGTTCTCCGTCGTTTCGAACCCGATCGACCCGGCGTATTGCGTCGTCTTCGGGCTGCTTCAAGACTGTACCCATTTCGCACGAACTCGTTTGGGTATACCAGCACTCTCATGTGGCAATTCGGCGTGAGTGAGGTCACCACGTGGCCGTGGTCGTTCGAAGACGACATCGCGCGCTACCCGGCGCTTGGTGCGAACGCCGTCGAAATCTGGGAATTCAAGCTCGACGGCAACCCACGAAAGCGGCGCGACCAGATCGAGTCCGTGCGAGTTGCCGGCCTTGCGGTGTCTTCGTTTCAGGCGGACGTGCACGCGCTCTTCCCGACCCATCTGAATCGAGAACCTGCCGCGCTCGATGCGCGTCGCGATGCGTTTCTGCGCACGCTGGACACGCTCGCACCGTTGCTGCCCGGCACGGTCTTCGTCCTCAATACGGGAATCGCGGCCGGCGGCGACGTCCAGGCTGCGTTCGATATCACGGTGGCAACGTACCGCGATCTCGCCCGCCGTGCTACGGAACACGGCGTGCGGCTCGCGCTCGAACCGCTCCATCCGCTCGCCATGAACGAGGATTCGTTCGCTTGGAATCTCGAGGACGCCCTCGAGATCGTCCACGCCGTCGGCGCGGACGCGCTCGGAATATGCGCCGACATGTGGAATCTGGCCGGGCAGTACGATCTTCGAGCGCGGCTCGCGCGATGCGCCGGAAAAATCTTTCTGGCGCAGGTCTCCGACTACCGGCGCCCGCGCTCGTTTCTGGACCGGCTCCCGATCGGCGAAGGCTCGCTCGATTTTCGGCCCTTCCTGGACGGCGTCAAGGAAAGCGGCTACGCCGGTCCGATCGTGCTGGAGATTTTCTCCAAGAACGTCTCGGATTCGCTGTACGACGGCGATCTTCACGCGGTCGTCAACCGGAGCCGCAACGCACTTGCGGATCTTCTCGGCGGACAGCCCGGGACGGGTGCGTAATCCTTCGCGTTGTGATCGTGCTGCCGGCTCAACGCGCAAATCTGTTATAATCGTCGTGATGATGCAACTAAGGCACGACACATCGAATGCCTTCCTTGGGCAAACTGAAAAAGCCGGACCGATCGTGGATCCGTCGTTGCTAATCTCCCTCTCTTGACTGCATCAACAAGCCGCGACCTACTTGTAGAGGCCTTCGACTGCGTCGACGGCATTTCCGACGGCGGTCGCGCCGGTCTGGGTTTCCTTCGCATTCCGATCGTGAGCGCCGTCGCGGGCTTGGCGAACAGCCGTATTGAACATGAGTACCGCCTTGCCGCTGTTCGACTTTGTGGCGACGATCGGTTTGAGGCGACGCCACGCGCGGTCTAATTCGTACGCATCCCGGCTCGCGCGACTCCATTGCACCATGCTTGCATCGAGTCCGATCGAACGTCCGAGATAGTCAAGGCTGTGTACGTCCGCCGGAATCGACTCGCCAAATATCCGGAAAAGCGGTGCGAGCGCACCCGTCACATCGTTCGCCGCGCGTTTGAGGCCACGCGAATCGTGTAAGCTGCGCGCAAGCAGCTTCATGCGCGTGTCC
>JALZBE010000462.1:2691-3209 GCA_030947665.1 Vulcanimicrobiota bacterium
GTTGCCGCCCTTCTCACCCTCGGCAATCGCTTCGGCGCGATCTTCTATCGCGTAGATCGCTCGCATATCGGCAGGACGGTCGTTGGTCTCCGTGTCCTTGTCAACCGTCATCGACCCGGCCGACGCTGGCGCCGTAAGCGAGAGCATCAATCCCACCGCGAGGGTGAGCCTCGCTGTCAGAAGTATCCGCGAACGCGTGACCAATTGTTTCATCGGTGGGGTTCTCCTTTGGTCGTTGTAAGGACGTTTCGCGGCGGCAGTTGTGACCTGATCGTGTCTCGCGGGGTCGTTATACTCCCCGCCGTTGAAAGCAGCGGGGCGACGGTTTGAAACGGGCGCGCCGTGTTCTGATCACAGGTGCAGGACGTGATGAAACCAGCGGCGCCACGCGGGCTCTTGATTATCGAACCCCGCCTCCGTGCCGCCGAGAGATCGGTCGAGAGCGGTGAGCGCGATGCGCGCTCGGTCGGGCTTCCGTTGCGCGATCGCGTCCTGCAGCGCGGCCAAGTGCTCGTCGA
>JALZBE010000463.1 GCA_030947665.1 Vulcanimicrobiota bacterium
GGATTGGTCTGCAGGCACGCTGAAGAGCGCGTCGTCGAGCGCATCGGGAAACCGCATGTCGTCGTATGTGATGTGCCACGATGAGCGCCGGCCTCCGATCCCGAACTGACCGAAGCTCCGAAAATCGATATCCACCCTCGTCGTCATCCAATAGCCGTTGACGGTACCGAAGTGAAGTTCCGCAAAAGAGATACCGCCTACGTTGGGATTGTGGAAGCGCATACTGCAGAACCGCGTTGCGGCAAGGTCGATCGTCACGTCGGTCAGCGGATGCATCCATACATCACCGTTCCGCGCCGCCAGCACAAGATGTCGACCCTGTTGGCCGCCCGGGCAGAGCGCCGCATTCGCGGCTCGTATGCGGTACAAGCTCGGCCCGAGGGCTGTGACCATCCCGATCGTCTTGAGCTGCTCGTTCGGCGCCGGTGAGGGTTGCGCAGATAACCTTTGGCCGAAGGGTCGTCCTGCTTTTCCGAACCGTAACCAGTCATACGCACCGGTCCAGGTCGGGTTGAAGAACGGGGAGCGGGTCAGCAGATGGCTCTGTGGCGTGTTCGCGACGGATGAGAGATCGTCGCTGGCCCGGTGACGCGTTGCCCACGATCCGCTCGGCTGTCCGTGGGCCTTGCACGTCGGGCCGTCCCAGATGCGAAACACGGCGATGCCGTGCCGGTCGAGTAAGGTCGTACTGATGTCACCCTGCAACGTGACGTTGAACGTGAACGTGAGAAAGCGCGGCTCGGGGAGGTCTCGCATGGTCGCAACGGTTCGCGCGTACAAATCTTCGTCGCGAGCCGTCGGAGGCGGTCCGGACGGCTGCGATTCCGCGGCGCGCACAGCGGCAGACGCAATGGCGGGAAAGAGGTCGTTGTACACATGCTCCGCGATCGCGTCGCTGCCGGCGGCGAGCGTGTTCGTCAGGACGATGATGCGTACGCCCTGGCTTGGAAAGAACTGATCGCTGCCGTCGAAGCCATTGGTGTTGCCGTCGTGCCAGATTCGCGGCTGGCCCTCGAAACGATCGACTTTCATCCCGAACCCGTACGCGGTGGTCGACCCGTCCGTCAGCTTCGTGGGGCTGGTGAGGAGCTCGTAGTCGGATGCGGAGATGATGCGGCCGGAAGACAGTGCCTCGCCCCACAGTCGCAAGTCGTCGGCCGTGGACACGATGCCTCCGGCTGACGAAGCCCAGGATTCGGCGATCGGCTTCGACGCGGTGGCGCGCCCCTGCGCGTACACGTAACCACGCGCCATATCTGCAAGCCGGTCCTCTTGCGCCATCGTCGCCGACTCCCGCATGCCGGCAGGGACGAAGAGGTGCTGCTGTACGTATGCTTCCCACGTTTGACCCGACACGCGCTCGACGATCCGGCCGAGGATCACGTAGTTCGTGTTCGAGTACGCGAACGCCGACCCAGGCGTGAAGCCGAGCGGCTTTCCGGCGATCGGCGACAGGACGCGGTCGAACGTCGCCGGCGTCGCCGCTAGCGTGTCGAAGTTCGGGGCGTCGGTGTATTCCGCAAGCCCACTCGTATGCGAGAGAAGTTGCCGGACCGTGATCTCCCCGGCATGCGGCGCGGACGGAACATAGGTCGCGACCGGCGCATCGAGGCCGATCTTGCCGGCTTCCTTCAGCTGGAGAATCGCAGCTGCGGTGAACTGCTTCGTGATCGACCCGATCTCATAGCGCGTATGCTCATCAGCCGGCGATGATCGCTCGATGTCGCGCAATCCGTAACTGCGCGCGAACACGACGGCGTCGTCGCGGACGATCAGAATTGTCGCGCCCTGCGTGTGCGACGCGCTCAACGCCGCCCTGATGTCCATATCGATCTTTGACTGCACGGCCGCCGTGAGCGGCGGCGCCGGCTCCGGCGCCGCAGAAGCGGCCGACACCGTCTGTGCGGCCAACACAGCGGCAACCCATACGAGCACTCCGACGGCGCCCGCCGGAATCCAGCGAGTGGCCGATCTCGGCTTCGTCCCCATCGCCTCGCTCGTACGCCGTGCGCCCAATGAAACCCGCCGCCGCGGACATGCAAAGGCTAGCGGCGGTAGGAAAACACGCCCTCGACTTTTCGGCGAGGCGTCAGGGAGCCGGCGAAGACCCCCGGCATGGGAGCTCATGCTTCCAAACGCTTATGGGTAGTTCTGATGGCCGTGAAGAAGGGCTCACGATGCGGTCCATTCCGATCGGTGCAAAAGGAACGTTCGAGGCGATCGTCCGCCGCGAGGATCTTGCGAGCACGTTCAAGGATGCGAGCCTGCCGCCGGTCCTGTCGACGCCCGTCATGATCAAATTCATGGAGAACGCGGCGTTGCGCGCAATTGTGCCGTACCTGGACGTGGGCGAAACTGCCGTCGGCACCGAGATCAGCGTACGGCATCTTGCAGCGACGCCGGTGGGACGGAAGGTCCGCGCCGAAGCCGAAGTGACGGCGGTCGACGGCACGCGCGTCACCTTTTCGGTGCGCGCGACCGACTTTGAGCACGAAATCGGGGACGGCGTACACGAGCGCCGAGTCGTCGACCGTGCCCGCCTGACACGCCATGTGGCTGAGATGGAGGCGAACGACGTCGCCTCGAAAAGATGATCCAGCTCGCCGTCAACGCCGTCAACCTAGCGTAAACGCCACGATCGCGTGGTTGTTGCGATCGGCGGTCCAGAACCGCTTGCCGTCGAATGCAACGCTGCGTGGTTCGAACGGAAGCGAGCGAAGCGCTTGGATCGATGATGCATCGTCGTCGATGCCAAGACGATCGAAGCGTCCGTCGCCCCACTCTTCGTCGACGGTCACGAGGTAAAACGCACCGTCGACGATCGTCATACCAACCGGACGGCGCTCCAATTGCACTTCGCGCACCGCGGCACCGCGTTCGTCGAGTTCGATGAGTTTCTTATCCCAGGCTTGCGAGAGATACAGCGATCCGTTGGCAAAGGCGAGAAACGATCCGGAGTTATCCGGACATACGAAACACTCCGCAAATCCCGCGTCAGGCGAAAATGTATAGACGTAACGGTGATCGCGCTCCAGAGCCGGTTCGTCGATCGCCGGCGCCAGCACCAGCCGAAAATCCGACCCGGTATACGTGATGCCCAATGACTCGGACGGCGGAACGAACTCGTGTTGGATGCTCCACGTCTGCGGATCAATTGCATACAAGCGGCCATTCGCGGCGCTCGTCAACCACATCGTCGCACCGTCC
>JALZBE010000464.1 GCA_030947665.1 Vulcanimicrobiota bacterium
GCTCACGACGGCGGCGTGTCCGACGTCGACCGTGGCCGTCTCGGCTGCGCCGTAAAGGTCACCGGCCTGCGCGAGCTTGAGCGCTCGGCGCACCAGATTCACCGCGGCCGGATCCTCGAACGTGAGATAGTTCATGTGGTCCGCGACCATGAGGAAGCGCGGGTAGCCGCGCCGGCACGCATGATAGAACCACAGGAACAACATCCGTGCGGTTAGCGGGAGCGGGCGTTCCTCCGCATAGGGTTTATGCTCGCCCTTCGCGTGCCCGTGCGTATCGGGTATCGCGAACAGGCGCGGATCGCGCTCGTTGGACTCGTTCAAGCAATTGGCCGCCGGGACACGAACCCGAGGTTTTCTGCGAGAAAACCAAGGGACCTCTGGCTTCGCCGGGACAAAAAAAGCCGCCCCCGGTGGGGCGGCGGACAAGGTTGGTTCGTTCGCGGAGGCCGGACTAGGTCCGGAGCCCTCCGATCATCGTGAGACATTGTTTGGGACCGTCTGTAGAAACGATGACCACCTCCTCTTGTCCGCCTGTTAACCTTCGTTGATCTATCGTCTGAAGGGGCCGCGGACGTATCGTGCCGTGCGCTTTCGCGAACCGTTTTCAGGTTCTCCTGCGGGCAAATGCGGAGATTACACTGTCAGCGGCGGACGGGCACCCGATAGCCTTCGAGCTCGAGCAACCGCGCCTTGAGTTCCACACCGTAGGCGTATTGGTGCAGCGCGCCCGTCGCGTCGACGACGCGGTGGCACGGGTAGAGCAGTGCGACGGGGTTGCGGGCCATCGCGCGGCCGACGGCGCGGGCGGCGCTGGGCTGGCCGATGGACTCGGCGATCCAGCTGTAGGAACGGACTTCGCCGGGCGGGATCGTCGCCGCGGCGCGCAGCGCCGACTGGTCGAACGGGGTGAGCTCGCTGATGTCTACTCTGGCGAGGTCCGGCCGGTGGGTGCGGAAGAAGCCGCTGACGGTTTCGCTGACCCACTGCGGCGTCTGCGACTGGATCAGGCCGCGCCCCAGCCGGCGCTGCAGCTTGGCGAGCACGGCTTCTTCGCCTTCGCCCCGGTCGAGCGCGACGGCGGTGATGCCGCTGTGGCGGAAGGCGACATAGAGCCGGCCGATCGGGGACTCGACCGTGGTGATCGAGTCGGGGGCGACGATCTTGACCGTCAGCTTGATGTGGTCGAGGATCTTCGGCACCAGGCTCTGCGGCGGTTCGACGGGTGGGAGGCAGGTGAGGCAGTACGCGATGCCCTCGTTCTCGCGATAGATCTCCTGGCACTCGGGGCAGGCGTGGAGATGAGCCAGAACGTGCTCGCGCTGCGGCTCCACCCCCTCGCGCATCTCGTCCCAAAGCCGTTCGACGTCGGCGCAGCGCATGGGGATCACTCCTCTTCCTCGGTGGCGGCGGGACGATCGATCGGAACGATTCGCCCGACTTGTGGTCCGAGGATACGGCGAAGGATTCGCACGGCGCGGTGGACGTGCGACTTCACCGTGCCGATCGGCTGGTTCAGGATCTCGGCGATCTCGGGATGGCTTCGGCCCTCGATGAAGCGCAGCGTCGCGGCGGCGCGCAGGTGCATCGGGAGCTGCAACAGCGCCTGCTCCACGAGTATCATATCGGCCGCGCGGTCGACGATCTGCTCCGGCTGGTCGGGGCCTTCTTGGGTTTCGTTGAGGAGCGCGTCCGGATCGGCGAGCGCGTCGAGCGCGACGTTGGTGGGCCGCTTCGAGCGCAGCCGGTTGCGCGTGACATTGAGCGTAATCGTGTAGAGCCACGGCTGCAGGCGCAGCTCGGAACGCTGCTGGGGGTCCATCTTGGCGAGCGCTCGGTATGCGCGCACGAAGGCGTCCTGCACGATCTCCTCGGCGTCCTCGCGATTGCCGGTCATGCGCAAGGCGAA
This sequence comes from Vulcanimicrobiota bacterium, assembly GCA_030947665.1. GTDB lineage: Bacteria > Vulcanimicrobiota > Vulcanimicrobiia > Vulcanimicrobiales > Vulcanimicrobiaceae > Vulcanimicrobium. Next base: position 1,907 of record JALZBE010000464.1, read on the forward strand.
GCCGTAGAGCCGGCGCTGAAAGTCGTCGACGATCGACTCGAAGGTTTCAGGGCCCGGAACAGGCTGAGAAACCGTCGCCGGTGCGGTCACGCGGTAGTGATCTCCGAAGATCGGTGCTGCGAGCGCACTCATCAGGGTCCTCAACCGGACTCGGACGAGCGCCGGTTGCGGCTGTTCCCTTCTTTGGCCTGTTCGCCCTCGGCTAGGTCCGGCGGGGGGAAGGGACCACGCGGGCCGACTCCTGGCCCGGCGCGGAACGGATCGACCGCGCGTACACGATCGAGACCGGCGCGCGGTGCGCGCTGTCGTCGATGTTGCCGTCGATCGCCAGCGTCGCGTCGAGCGCGACCAGCAGCGCGGTGGCGTAGTCGTAGTACGCGGTCCCCTTCATCGTGATCGTGCCGGCGAGCGCCATCGCCGGGCGGTCGGGCAACGCCCCGTGCAGCGGCCCTTTCGCCTCGAACGCGATCCCCATCGCGCGCGATCCGCCGACGATCGCGTCCGGCAACCGGCGCAGCGTCCCGTGCAGCTTCGCCGCCGTCATCGGCGACGGAAAATCGAACGGCACGGGCCGCTTCACGTGCGCGAGATCGCGCATCGTCGGCACGTCCAGCTGCACCGCGAACGGCTGGTTGAGCACGGTAAGGTAATCCGGATCCGACGACGGACCGTCTTTTTGCTCGCCCGAGGGGAGGAGCGTGGAGGTGAACGAAGCGCGCTGGTGTTGCCTCCCGCCTTCGCCGTCCTTGTCGTATTCGACCCGGGCTATGTACGTCGTCGCGCCGTTCGCGCTCCGCGAAACGGTCAGCCGCTGGACGCCGCGATAGACCGTATTGCTCTTCGAGTCCCCATTGCCGAGCCGGAAAACGTCGCGTCCCTCCACCGCATAGGCCTGATCCGCGCGGGCGGCCGCGGCGGACGCCGCGACTGCGGTGAGGAGCGCGAACGCGGCGACGGCCACGGCGCGGCGGATATTCATCGAGGGCCTCGGACGGACGGGGGCGGGGGTAATTACGTTCCCGGATTATGGTACTACGGAAACGTGCCGATACGGATAATGAGTTGCTGAATCGCGTCGTCGGCCGGTTTCTCGCGTTGCTTCTCGCGTGGTCGGTTATCGGCACCGCCGTTCCGGCGCGCGCGGCGGAGGGTCTGACGCTCAGCCCAACGCTCAACGCAAAACTGGATCGAATCTATCTCACCGCGTACGACGAAACGATTCAGCGCCACGCGCTCGCCCAGCGCGACGGGACGACCTATGTGTCCACCGGCGACATCGAGGCCGAGTGGCTC
>JALZBE010000465.1 GCA_030947665.1 Vulcanimicrobiota bacterium
CCCGGGAGCTGCGCACCGGACAAGACGGCGATCAGGATCTGCGCGATCCCGACAAACATCGGGATGAGCCCGCCCAGGAGCCATGGGCCGCCCCGGAAGTCCGGTGATCCGGGCGTCCCGCCGATGAACGACAGGCCGATCACCAGCGCCAGGCCGACGGCCGCAATGCGAATCCCCTTGAACAGCGCGCGCTGCGGGTCGTCGTCGTTGGGCGGCTGCCAGGCCGGCTGGGTGGGTTGCGTCCACGGCGTCTGCGCCGGTCCGCCGGGCGGCGGCCACGGAGCGCCGGTCTTGCGCCACGCCCGGTACGCGCGTTTGTCGAACTCCGGCGGCGGCACGATTCCACGGCGCAGCATCTCGAGGCGCTCCTGGTGCCGGAGCACGCGGGCGACGATGAACGCCGCGACGGGCGCCCCGAACACGAACATGGTGATGAAGACCGAGACGACTGCATCGTCACGCATTGCTTAGACCTTGGCTCCTTGGCTGATGGTGATCGATCCGCTATCGGTCGAGACGCTGAAGGTGCCGCGCGCGGATCCGAGCCGCATGCTCCTGCTCTCGGCGGATTGCGAGGTGTCGCCTGGGCCGGCGCCCATGATACTCCCGTCGCTGGTGTGGAGATTCACGTTCGCGTCGCTGCTCGCGGCGAACGTGACGGCGACGGCACCGTCGGCCGTCGTGAGCGCGCCGTCGATCGCGCGCAGGTCGGTCGCCGTGATGTCGCCCGACGAGGTGTGCACGTCGACGTGGTCGGCGCCGACCGAGGTAAGCTTCACGTGGCCGTCGTCGGTGTGGGCGACGATCGCATCGGCCTGCACGTCGACGAGGTCGACGTCCCCGGATGCCGCCGTGACGTCGACGTCACCGCGATGGTTGCTCACGTTGATCGCCCCGTCGTTCACGTGCGCGATCAGCTTGGCGCGCAGCCCGCTCGCCTCGACGGCGCCGCCGCTCGCGATCTCGACCAGCGCGCCCGGCGGAACGGTGAGCCGCAGCGTGCGTTGAAAGCTCCCGCGCACGTCGCTGGTCTCGCTCGCGCTGACGCGCACGCCGTCGCTGGTCTGGACCGCCGTGATCGCGCCGTCCTCGGCGTTGTCGAAGCCCGACTTGCGAATCGTGGCCAGGACGTGCACCGCCGGCGCGCCGCCGGTCTGCACCGTGACGGGGACGTCGCTCACGTCGACGACGACGTGCGGCGTCAGACCGCCGGCGGCAAAGGTCTTGTCGACGGTCGACGTGACGGCCGGTGCTTCATGCTGCCTGCCGTTGTGAAAAACCATCCCGAAATGGGTGTGCGTGCCGGGCGTGGGTCCCGAGGCGTAGGCCGGGCCGCCGCCGCCGATGGCTCGTCCGGCGGCGGCCACGATCACGAGCTCGGTGACGACCAAGGCGCCGACGAGGGTCGAGCGGGAAATCATGCCCCATGTACGACCCGTCGGCTCTGGAGTTTCGGCGAAACCGGCGGGGTGCTCGCGCGTACATGGGGGCACAATGGGACTCGCCCTCGCGGTGGAACCGCCGTTAGCGGCGCCGGTCGTCGACGACCAGGCGCTGATCGCGGCTACCCTGGCGGGGCAACCGGACGCCTTCGGCGAGCTGGTGTCGCGATACGAGCGCGCCGTCTACCACCTGGCCGTGCGAACCCTGCACGACGCCACCGAAGCCGAGGACGCCGCCCAAGAGGCGTTCTTCAAAGCCTACCGGGCACTCGGCACGTTCCGGCCGGGCGCGAAGTTCTCGACCTGGATCTTCACCATCTGCTACCGCGCCTGCTGCGACCGGCTCAGCAAACGCAAACGGCTCTCACGCGACGAGCTCCCGGACCGCGCCGACCCCTCGGCCGGACCCGAGGCGCTCGCCGAGCGCAACGACGAGGCGCAGCGGCTCCACGCCGCGATCGACGAGCTTCCCGAGAAGTACCGCACCGTCATCACGCTGTACCATCTACGAGGGAAGCAGTACGAGGAGATTGCAACCGTGTTAAACCTTCCGCTCGGAACGGTGAAAACACACCTCTTTCGGGCGAAAGAACAGCTTAGAAAGGCCTTGAGCCTATGAGCAGCTTCGAGACACCAGAGCATATGAGCCACTTCGACGACGACCTCGACCGCGCGATCGCGGCGCTCCCGCTGGCCGAACCGCCGGCCGGCTTCCACGCGCGCGTCATGGCCGCGACGGTCTACCGGACGGAACCGGCCGTGCGCGGCTGGGAAGTGTGGGTGATCGGAACGCTGGTCGCGGTCGCCGCATGGCTCACGTGGATCGTCATGAGCACACCGCACGCGACCCAACGGTTTGCGGACGCGGCCATCTACGCCGTGCAGACCGCCGGGCTCACGTCGAGCTACACGGTCCTGTGGCTCGCCGTCGGCGCCTCCGCCGCGTGGTGGATCTCGCAGATCTCGGTCCCGTCTTCGCGCAGCCGCATCGAGGCCCGGTGAACGCCGCGAACTCCGCTTCCGAGGAGCACCGCAAGTACAAGATCCTGCTGGTCGAGGACGACACGCAGATCACGCGCGTGCTCAAGCTCGAGCTCGAGCACGAAGGCTACGAAGTCGACACCGCCGCCGACGGGCTCTCCGGTTTGGAGAAGGCGCTCAAGGAACCCGATCTCGTCGTACTCGACCTGATGCTGCCCAAGCTCGACGGGATGGAAGTCGCGGCGCGCGTGCGCGCGAAGTCGCGCGTGCCCATCATCATGCTCACCGCGAAGGACCGCATCCCCGACCGCGTCGCGGGCCTCGACCGCGGCGCCGACGACTACGTCGTCAAACCGTTTTCGATCGAAGAGCTGCTCGCCCGAATCCGCGCGCGCTTGCGCGACCGTGAACCGCAAGAGAACGTGCTCACGGTGAAAGACCTCGTGATGGACCGCGACCGCCACGAGGTCACGCGCGCAGGGCAGGCGATTCACCTCACCGCCAAAGAGTACGCGCTGCTGGAGTATCTGCTGCTGCACCGCAACAAAGTGCACTCGCGCGACGAGCTGTTCAACGGCGTGTGGGGCAGCGATTTCCTCGGCGACAGCAATTTGATCGACGTCTACATCCGCTACCTGCGCGGCAAGATCGACGATCCGTTTTCGGACAAGCTCGTGCAGACCGTACGCGGTGTCGGTTACGCCTTAAAAGACTAGGTTGGGCGACTCCGATGAAGTGTCCGTTCTCGGGCGGTGTGCTCCGCCACGATGCTCGAG
>JALZBE010000466.1 GCA_030947665.1 Vulcanimicrobiota bacterium
CGCGCCGCCGCTTGACGCGGCAGGCGCGATGGCGGTCGACGTGGAGGCCGCGCAAGCCGCGGTCGATGCGTTCTTCGGGGCGGATGCGCGCGTTGCGGCGCCCGCGTTTGCAGCGCGCGTGCCGCAATCAGCGTCGCAAGCCGCTGCGGCGCCGCGCGCGCAGAGCGCGCCGAGTGCACCGGCTCCCGTCGCGGCCGATGCGAAGCGGGTGGGGAAGAATCAGACGATTCGTGTCGACATCGAACGGCTCGATCTGCTGCTGAACCTCGTGGGCGAGCTGGTCATCAACCGCACGCGCATCTCGGACATCGCCGCGACGCTCGGGCGCCGGCTCGGCGGCGCCGCGCGTTCGGACGACGATCTCGGGACGCTGGCGAAGGATCTCTCGGAGTCGTCGGCGCTGCTCGCGCGCACGACCAACGAGATCCAAGAGAGCATCATGAAGGTCCGCATGGTGCCGATCGGTCAGGTGTTCGACCGCTTTCCGCGGATGGTGCGCGACCTCGCGAAGGCGCGCGGCAAGGACATCCACCTCGACATCGCCGGCGCGGAGACCGACCTCGACAAGACGATCGTCGACGAAGTCGGCGAGCCGCTGATGCACCTCGTGCGCAACTGCGTCGACCACGGGATCGAGCCGCCCGACGTGCGCGAGGCGCAGGGCAAGCCGCGCCACGGCACGATCAAGCTCAACGCCTATCACGAAGGCAATCAGGTCATCATCGAGATCTCCGACGACGGCAGCGGGATCGATCTGGCGCGCGTCCGCGCCAAGGCCGTCCGCCTCGGCGTGATCGACGAATCGGACCGGCTCAGCGACCGCGAGATCATCGAGCTGATCTTCACGCCCGGCTTCTCGACCGCCGACCAGGTGACGGACGTCTCCGGCCGCGGCGTCGGGATGGACGTGGTGAAGAAGAACATCCTGCGGCTCAAGGGCGTGTTCGACGTGGACTCCGTGCCGGGCGAAGGCACGACGTTCACGATGAAGCTGCCGCTGACGCTCGCGATCATCCAGGCGCTGCTGGTGCGCGTCGCCGACGAGCTCTACTCGATCCCGCTCGACGCGGTGATCGAGTCGCAGCGCATCGATGTGACCGACGTGCGCACGGTGCACGGCGGCGAGGTCATCACGCTGCGCGGCCAAGTCGTGCCGCTGATCCGCATCGCGGAGTTCTTCCGGCTCGACGCGCCGCGCGATCCCGACAAGGTCATGATCGTCATCGTCGGGCTGCAGGGCCGCCAGGTCGGGCTCGTCGTCGACTCGTTCCAAGGAGAGCAGGAGATCGTCATCAAGCCGCTCTCCGACGTGATCGGCCGCATCGCCGGGATCTCCGGCGCCACGATCCTGGGCAACGGCTCGATCTCGCTCATCATCGACGTCCACTCGCTCGTCGCCGCCGCGCGCGGCACGGGCAAAGTCACCCGCGCGGAATTCTCCGGCGTTTAGGAGTTCAGGTTCATGGCAGAAACCATTCAGGTCGTTTCGTTCAAGCTCGGTTCAGAAGAGTACGGCGTCGACATCGCGCAAGTCCAGGAGATCAATCGGATGGTCGCCGTCACGCACGTGCCGCGCGCGCCGCAGTTCATGGAAGGCGTGATCAACCTGCGCGGCCAGCTGATCCCGATCATCGACCTGCGCGCGCGCTTCGGCATGCAGCGTGCGGAGCACACGAAGAACACGCGCATCGTCGTCACCGAGATCGGCGCCAAGCGCGTCGGCATGGTGGTCGACTCCGTGTCCGAAGTGCTGCGGCTGCCCGTGGACCAGATCGAGGACGCGCCCGAGATGCTCACCGGCGTCGACACCGAGTACATCCGCGGCGTCGGCAAGATCGAGGACCGTTTGATCATCCTGCTCGACCTCGCCCGCATCATCTCCGGCGCGGAGAAGCGCGAGCTCGAGGCAACCGACGCGGAAGCGGTCGCCGCCGCCTGATCCCGTCGACGGCTCAGGCGCAGCAGCCTCGGCACGTCGCTGGTCGCATGATTACAGGCCCGACCCGCTCAATCACAGCCCCGATGGAGACAGACCGGCTCAGGCTGCGCGAACCGGACGACGCGGACGGAGAGGTTCTGCGCGACTACTTTCGCCGCAACGCGGCGCGATTCGGTGCTTGGGAACCGGTGGTGTCGGACACCGCGGCCGATATCAAGGGCTGGATCGCGGCGAAGCGCGCCGACCGGCATAACGGCCGACCCAGCTGTTTCATCGCATTCGATCGGGGCACCGGCTCGCTCGCCGGGATGGTGAGTCTAAACGGTTTTTCCTCGCAGGCCGAGGCGAGCGCGATGCTGAGCTACTCCGTCGACGGCGCATTCGAACGCCGCGGGTACGCAACCGAGGCGGTGCGGCGGGTAATTGCGTACGCGGTCGAGGATCTCGGGCTGCGGTCGCTTTCCGCCTATTATCATCCGGACAATGCGCGCAGTGCACGCTTGCTGGAGCGGCTCGGGTTTTCGATCGTCGCCTACACGCCGGTAGTCCCCGGATTCGAACACATGATCCGCCCCCTAGTCGTCGCCGTGCTGAGCGGCGCCCCCGGCCGATGCATCTAGATGCCGCGACGGGCCGGAAAACACCGCGCTGCGCCGAAACGTCCCCGTCGTGACCGATTCCACGACCGTCCCGAGCGCCGCGAACGCGAGCGAACCGAACCGCCGACGTTCACCGGTCGGCCGCACCCTCATGTGGGTGGGGATCGGCCTCGGGATCGCCAGCGTATCGGTAGCGGTCGGCATCGTTGCGGTGCGCGTTGCGCTTCGGGGTGAAGCACCGTCGGACGAGACGGCCGACCGCATCCAAGCCCTCATCGACGAGGCCAACCACCTCATCAAGACGCTCGACGAGAAGAAGCAGACCTAGGTGTCCACCGCCCCCGGCCGGCGCGCGACGCCCGGCCTGGTGCCCGGCGCTGTCGCATCGGTCCGCTTCACCGACCTGCTCGCCAACGGTCAGGCGGTCGGCCGCGTGAACGGCCAAGTGGTGTTCGTCACCGGCCCGCTGCCCGGCGAGCGCGCGCGTGCGCGTAACCCAGGTGAAGCCGAAGTATGCGGTCGGCGACGTCGTGGCGTACGAGTCGCAGTCGCCGATGCGCTCCAAGCCGTTCTGCGGCGTGTTCGGCGTGTGCGGCGGCTGCCAGGTGCAGCACCTCGCGTATCCGGCGCAGCTCGCGTGGAAAGAGCAGATCGTGCGC
>JALZBE010000078.1 GCA_030947665.1 Vulcanimicrobiota bacterium
GCGGCGGCGCGCGTCGTGTGCGCGATCGGGTACAGCCGGAACGTCACCGTTGCGATCGCCCCCAGCGTGCCGAGCGATCCGACCATCAGCTTCGGCAGGTCGAAGCCCGCGACGTTCTTCACGACCTTGCCGCCGCCGCGGGCGCGCACGCCGTCGGGCCGCACGAGGCCGACGCCCACGATCAGGTCTTTCGCGGTTCCGTAGCGCTGACGGCGGCGGCCGTACGCATTGGTCGCCACGACGCCGCCCACCGTGGAGCGCGAACGGTCGGCGACGTCGAGCGGCAGCATCTGGCCGTGCTGTTCGAGCACGCGGTCGAGCTCCGCGAGCGTGATCCCCGCCTCGACGGTGACGGTCTGGTCTTCGGGCGTGTAGTCGACCACCGCGTCGAGCGCGGTCATGCGGATCACGGTGTCGAGCGAGCGCGGCGCGTTGCCCAGCTCGAGGTGCGTGCCGCCGCCGACGAACGCGAACGTCTTGCGCGCGCCGTGCAGCTCGCGCACGATCTGCGCGAGCTCGTCGATGCTGCGTGGCGTCACGACGTCGCGCGGCACGACGCCCGCGACGGCGATCGTCGTCATCCGCGGCCCGCCTCGCCCGACGTCTCGGTGGCGTGCGCGACGTACGCGCCCGGCTTGTCGCCGCACAGGCGCGGCGTCGGAAACACTTTGTCCGGGTTGAACCGCTGCTCCGGGTCGAATGCGGTGCGGACGGACTGCATCGTCGCGAGGTCGTCGGGGCTGAACTGTTCGCCCAGATAGCACAGCTTGTCGTGTCCGACGCCGTGCTCGCCCGTCACCGAGCCGCCGTAGCGCAGGCAGATGCGCAGGATCTCGCCGGCCACGTGCTCCGCTTTGTGTTCCTGTCCTTCGATGCGCGCGTCGTACAGCACGAGCGGGTGTAAGTTGCCGTCGCCCGCGTGGAACACGTTTGCGACGCGCAAGCCTTCCTTCGCCGCGAGGGCACTGATCTCGCGCAACACCTTCGCGATCTCTTTGCGCGGGATCACGCCGTCCTGCACGTGATAGTTCGGCGAGATGCGTCCCATCGCGGCGAACGCGGCTTTGCGGCCTTTCCACGCGAGCACCCGTTCCGACTCGTCCTTCGGCGCGCGCACGAGGATCGCGCCCGCCGCGCCGAGATGCTCGCGCGCGCGCGCCACGGTGTCTTCGACTTCCGCGTCGACCCCGTCGATGTCGATGAGCAGCAGCGCGCCGGCGTCGAGCGGCCAGTCCACGCCGGTCGCCGCGACGATCGCTTCGATCGCGAGCTGGTCGCACATCTCGATCGCCGCGGGCACGATGCCCGAGCCGATGATGCGCGACACCGCGTCGCCCGCTTCGTCGGTGGACGGGAACGTGGCGAACAGCGTCTGCGTGCGCTGCGTGGTGCGCAGCACGCGCACGAGCGCCTCCGTGATGATCCCCGTCATGCCTTCACTGCCCACGACCACGCCGACGAGGTCGTATCCGAGCGCATCGGGTTCGCCGGCGTGCGAGCCAAGTGTGACGACCTCGCCGTCGGGCAGCACGATCGTCAGCCCGAGCACGTGGTTCACCGTGAACCCATACTTGAGGCAGTGCGCGCCGCCGGAGTTCTCGGCCACGTTGCCGCCGATCGTGCACACGCTCTGCGAGCTCGGGTCGGGCGCGTAGTAGTAACCGTCGGCGGCGAGCGCGCGCGTGATGTCCAGGTTGATCACGCCGGGCTGCACGCGCGCGACGCGGTTGGCGAGGTCGACCTCGAGGATCTTCTTCATCCGCGACAGCCCGATCACGACGCAGCCCTGCGTCGGCAGCGCGCCGCCCGACAGCCCCGTCCCCGCGCCGCGCGGCACGACGGGCATCCCCAGCTCGCGGGCGAGCTTCACACAAGCCGCGACCTCGTCCGTCGAGCCCGGCAGCACGACGATCTCGGGCCGCACGCGATAGCCGAGCAGACCGTCGCACTCGTACGTGCGCAACTCGACCGGTGCGACGAACGCATTCTTCGCGCCAACGATCGCGCCGAATCGCCTGTGCAGCGCGTTGCCCGCCGCGGCCGGAACCGGCGAACCAGCCGTGGTCGTCACAACACCGTCAGTTCGGCCTTCGCCGCCGCAGCCCCCGGGCATACGCCGACCGCAGATCACCGTCGCAAGCTCGTAGCCGCCGAGCGCTTGCCTGGGCAGCGCCCACGGCGAACGAAGGCATCCCGGTCGCCGCGACCGACGAGGATTTCCGATGCTTCGCTTCTCCGCCAACCTCTCGTTCTTGTTCCAAGACGTGCCGTTCTACGACCGCATCGACGCGGCGGCGGAGCACGGATTCCGCGGTGTCGAGTACATGGCTCCGTACGATTACGACGTCACGGAGATCAAGCGCCGCCTGCGCGAGCACGGGATCGCGCAAGTCCTGTTCAACCTGCCCGTCGGCGATTTCGCGAAGGGCGAGCGCGGTTTCGCCACCGATCCCGACCGCGTCGAAGAGTTCCGAACGGGCGTCGCGGCGGCGGTGGCGATCGCGCGCGACCTCGATTGCACGCGCGTGAACTGTCTGGCCGGCATCGCGATCCCCGGGCTCGATCCGGCGCGAGCGCGCGCGACGCTCGTCGCCAACGCACGCTACGCGGCGCAGGCGCTCGGTGCGATCGGCGCGACGCTGGTCGTCGAACCGCTCAACCGGATCGACACGCCGGGCTTCGTCATCGGCACGACGTCCGAAGCGCTCTCGCTCATCGACGAAACCGGCGCGCCGAATTTCAAGGTGCAATACGACGTCTACCACGCGCAGCGCGCGGAAGGCAACATCGTCGCGACGATCCGCGCGCAGGCGGCCCGCTTCGGTCACGTGCAGATCGCCGACAGCCCGGACCGCCACGAACCGGGCACGGGCGAGCTCGCATACGAACGCATCCTGCCGGTGTTCGACGAAGTCGGATACGACGGTTGGATCGGGCTCGAATACCGGCCGTCGCGGCCTGTCCCCGACACGTTTTCCTGGCTTGACGCATTTCGCACGCACGAGGGAGCCGCATCATGACGAATCAGCACGACAAACCGGCGATCGGCTTCATCGGCCTGGGCATCATGGGCAAGCCGATGGCGCGCAATCTCGTCGGCGCAGGCTATCGGGTCATCGCGCTCAACCGCTCGCGCGGGCCGGTCGACGAGCTCGTCGCGCTCGGCGCCGCGACCGCGGCGACCCCGCGCGACGTCGCCGCGCAAAGCGACGTCGTCATCACGATGCTGCCGGATTCGCCCGACGTCGAGTCGGTCGCGCTCGGCGCCGACGGGATCGTCGGCGGGATCCGCCCGGGCGCGCTGTGGATCGACATGAGCACGATCGCGCCCGCAACGACCAAGCACGTCGCCGAGCAGCTCACGAAGCGCGGCGCGGAGTCGCTCGACGCGCCGGTGAGCGGCGGCGAGAAAGGCGCGATCGACGCAGCGCTCTCGATCATGGTGGGCGGCAGCGCCGAAGCGTTCGCGCGCGCGAAAGCGATCTTCGACGCGCTCGGCAAGAACATCGTGCACGTCGGCGAGCTCGGCGCCGGCCAGGTGACGAAGGCGTGCAACCAGATCGTCGTCGGCGTGACGATCGAGGCAGTCGCCGAAGCGCTCGCACTGGCCCAAGCGTCGGGCGTCGACCCCGCGAAGGTCCGCGCGGCGCTGCTCGGCGGTTTCGCGCAGAGCAAGATCCTCGAGGTGCACGGCCAGCGCATGATCGATCGCGCGTTCACACCCGGTTTCAAATCCAAGCTGCACCGCAAGGACATGAACATCGCCGCGAACGCCGGCGACGAGCGCGGCCTCGACCTCGGCGCGGCCAAGCTCGTGCGCGAACGCTTCGATGCGCTCATCGCGCGCGGTGACGGCGAGCTGGACCACAGCGCGCTGGCCTCGCTCTATAAGCCGTAGGCGAGGTCGCGCAAGAGCCGCGCCTCGCCGCCGAACCGGCGGAGATACGCGGGCGGAAGCGCCGCCAGATCGCCGAGCGTGAACACGCCGAGCAAACGTAGCCGCAACGCGACGTCGTCGTCGAGGCGCAGAATATCGAGCGGCGCGTCCGCGACGAATGCAGCTTCACGGCCAGGTGGGCAGACCGCGTCGGCCGCGCGATGCGTGGCGACCGCGGCGACCAAGCGATTCGCGGCGGCGCCGCACCGCACGGGTAAGCCCGACGGCGCCAGCCGGTCGCGCACGCGCCCGAACCACCGTTCCGGCCGGTCTCCGCGCGGTATCGTCACGAACGCCATCCCGGGCCCGTCCTCCTCGACCGGCGCGGGGAGCCGGGCGAGCACGTCCAGCACGCGCCGCCAGGCTCGCGTAGCGCGCGGCCCGTCCTCGATCACGACCGCCGCTCGCGGCGCGAGGCGCGCCGCCGCGTGGAGCGTCATCCCTGACCGCACCCCGCCCCGCGCGGCGGCATCGCTCGCCTCGACGACCCGCCGCCCGGCGTGCTCGATCAGAAAGGCGTTCGCGTCAGGGGCGAGGGTGTGCCGCAGCGCCGCGGCGAGCCGAAAGCAAGGCAGCCGAACGCCGACGGTCACCATCCCGACCCCGGGCTCGGGTAATGCATGGGACCATCACCGTATCGAACATATGTTCGATGGTCAAGGGGTCCCGGTTACTCCGCAGTCCACGCGAAGAGTTCGCGCCGGGCCGGCTTCGGGAAGCGGGCCTTCGTCTTGATCGCCTCGAGATAACGCCGCTTGCCTGCCCGGTTGCCCTTGCCGATGAGCACCGCGCCGACGAAACGGTCCTCGAGAAAATACAGCGCCCGGTACCAGCCCTTGTCGCGGTCGATCTCCATCTCGGTCTCGATGTCGTCGCGATACTCGGGCGAGAGCCCGAACTGCGTGATCGTCTGGCCGCTGAAGACCAGCGACGAGTACTCGGGGACGGTGTCGAACTTCTTGCGGTCCGCGCCCGTGCCGGTCGCGGCCATGTTGTGCGCGGCCAGCTTGCCGTGCGCGCCCGCGCTGTTCCACGTCCCCATCCGGTAGTGCTGCTCGGCGATCGGGTCGTAGAACTCCGCGCAGTCGCCGGCGGAGAAGATCCCGGGGACGTCCGTCTCGAGATGCTCATCGGTGACGATGCCCGTCTTGGTGCGGATCGCCGTTCCGTCGCACAGCTCCGTGTTGATCGTCAGGCCCAGCCCGATGCCGACGAGGTCGGTGTCGATGGTCTGGCCCGTCGTCGTGATCACCTTCGCCACCGCGCCGTTGGAGCGCACGTACTCGCGCACTTCCTCACCGAAGTGCAGGTGCACGCCGTCGGCGCGCGCGGCGTCGTGGAGCAGCTCGCCGGCGGCTTCGTCGAGCATCCGGCGCAGGAAGCGCGGCCCCCGGATGAGCCAGTGCGTTTCGACCCCGCGTGCGACGAACGCCTCGGCAAGCTCGTACGCGATGAACGAACCGCCGACGGCGACCGCGACCTTGGCGGTCTCGAGCGCCTGCGAGATCGCCTTGGTCTCGTCCATGTACTGGAAGTTGTGCACGTTCGCGGCGCCGGCGGCGCCCGGCGCGGTCGCGGGGTTCGGCCGGCCGCCCGTCGCGATCAGCAGCGCGTCGTACGGTTCCTCGCGCCCGGCCGCGACGACCGTCTTCTCGCCGACGTTGAGCCGGTCGACGCGGGTCGAGAGGCGCAGGTCGATGCGCAGCTTCTCATGCCAGGCCACGTCGCGCATGATCACCTTCTGCTCGGCGACCTGCAAGCGTAGCATCGGCGGCAGCGCGATCCGGTTATAGAGGCAGTACGGCTCGTCGGCGAACAGCACGATCGAACACGCCGGATCGGCCTTGCGAAGTTGCTCCGCGCAGGTCGTTCCGGCAAAACCATTTCCGACGATGACATACCGACGATCAGCCACGGAGCCTCAGATTAGAGCCCGCACCCTGTGAATCCCCGATTGGTCAATCTCCTCGCGAGCTTCATCCGCGGATCGGGCGACTACGCGCTCGCGCGGCTCGAGTTCAGCATGCGGTTCGGCGGCCGGCCCGCGCCGCCGCTGCTGGAGCGCCTCCCCGACGCGTCGGAGGCGACGCTGCGCGAGCGGTGGGACGGGATCGAGACGCAGCTCGAAGCGATCGTCGCCTTCGTGCGACAGGTGGAATCGAGCTGGGCTGCGGAGGAACGCAGCGACCCCGCGTTCCGCTGGCTGCGCCGGACGGTCCGGGAGCTCGACCAATACGCACGCGCGCTGCGCTGGGTTCTCACCGTCCACGGTGGGGATGCCGCGCCGTAGGAGACGAACGAGACCACATGGACTTCTTCAACAAGGCGATCGAGCAGGCGAAGCAACTGCAGCAGCTCGCCGCCGACGCGCTGCAAAAAGGCGTCGAAAACGCGCATCCGATCGTCAAAGACGCCGTCGCCAAGGCGCAGGACTTGCAAAAGACGCTGCTCGAACAGGCGCCCGGCGTGACGGCGGCGGCGCAAGAACAATACAACGCCGCGCTGCACCACGCCGGGACATTCATCGCGACGGGCAAGACCGTGCTCGAAGCGGGCGCCTCGCAGGCACAGCAAGGTTTGAGCGTCTTCGCTGATCAGGCGGCAAAAGCGGCGGACGCTGCACGCAGCGCCGTTCATGCCGCGACGGCACCGAAGGCCGACGCCGGCGCTGCACCTAGCGCAGCCCCTAGCGCAACGCCGCCGAACCCGCCTCCGCAGTCGTAGCCGGTACGACGACGCCGTCGTCGTCGTCGACCTCGAGCCCGAACCAGCGTTCGAACTGCGCCGCGGACGCGGCGTAGATTCCGAGCAGGACGATGCTCAGGCCGACGACGACGAGCGCGAGCGTCTGCGACCGCCCGACCAGCGCGTCGTAGAGCCCGTGGAAAGTGGCGGGGATCATCACGGCAAGCACGAGCAGACCCGCGCGCGCCGACGGGATGCGCGCCGCGAACCAGATCAGCCACGCGGCGATCCCCGTCCACATGGCGTGAAAGAACGGCAGCGACGTCAAACGCAGCACGCTGTCGAGGTAAAACCCCGCGAACTCGCCCGAGCGCGACGCCGCGGCCGCGTACGGCCCGAGCTGGTAGTGCACGCCTTCTTTGATTCCGAAGCCCAGCCCCGAGATCAAGCCGTAGAACAAGAACGCGCGCAGCGCCGGCAACGGCCCGCCGAAGCGCCAGATCGCGAAGAGCACGAGCGCTTTCGTCAGCTCCTCCGGGATTCCGATGAACGCGATCGCCGACGGGATCGCGACCCACACGTTGTGCGCCGCGACGAGCGGCCCGCGCAGCAGCTCGATGTTGAGCGCGAGCGACAGCAGCAGCAGCGTCATCGCGACGAACGTCGTGCCGAAGTATGCGAAGAGCCCGAGCCGCCACCGGATCCCGGTCGCGCGAAACGCTGACGCGAAGAACAACGCCCACAGCGCGGAGAAATACAAGCCGAGGACGCGAAATGCGTCGACGGCATCTTTGACGCTCTCGAAGTAGCTGATGAACGCGAGCGGCGCGATCCCCATCGCCGCGATGAGCGCGACGTTGCGCCAGCGCCCCGGCGCGATCGCGTCGAGATGCCGGAACGGTTCGAGGAGCACGGGCAGCAGCGCGCGGATCTCGCGCGGCGCGCGGCGGTACAGCGCGGCGTTGCGCGGCTCGAGATAGACGCTGTCCTGCCACGTGCGGCCGCCGGCCGCGAGCTCGACGCCGCACGTCCCGCAGTAGCGGCCCATTGGCGGCGTACCGCACGACCAGCAGCCGCCCGCGCTCGTCGCGCTCATTTCAGCAATCCGGCGTGCGCGAGGAACGCGAGCGTCGCGACCGCCCAGATCAACGTCGCCCCCAGGGTCGGCAAGAGCAGGACGCCGCCCGCGATCGCCCACGCGCGTTCGATCTCGCGAAACTGCTGCGGATCGCGATAGCGCCGGCGCTGCAGCGCGACCCGGTTGCCGTTGAAGAACAAGTAGACGGCGATCCCGAGCGAGATCGGCGGGAGCGGCAGCCAGAACAGCCAGTACAGCGTCCCCAGTACGGGCGCGCCGTGCGCAAACGTCCAGAAGCCCGGCGCGCCGCCGCCCCCGAGGCTAACGCGCCGCATGAGCGCGGCGACGTCGCTCGACGTCCGCACCAGCGGAAAGCTCGCGCCCGCGGCGTCGGCGCCGCATGCGACGCAGAACGCCGTCGTCACGGGCAGGCGGCAGTGCGCGCACGCGCGTTCGGCGGCCGTCATCGCCGCGAGGTTTGCGCCCCTCGCCGCAGCGCTCCTGTCGAGGGCGGAACGCGCCGTTACGGCGCGACCGCGAGCAGCGCGGGCCGCGCCACGACGACCGCGAGCCGCACGAACGCCGCCGCGAACTCGTCGGGGTCGGCGTCGAGATAGTCGCGCGCGCGCTGCGAGCCCGTTGCGGCGGCGTGCCGCACGAGCAGCGCGCGCAAGCGTTCCGTCGCGTCCTCGTCGAGGT
>JALZBE010000467.1 GCA_030947665.1 Vulcanimicrobiota bacterium
GTGTAGATCATCGAGTCGCCGGGGCCCGCGAGCGTCGTCCCCACTTTCGTGACGGTGAACGTCGCCGGCACCGAGGCCAGATCGTTGACGACGTCGCTGCCGGTCGTGATGCCGGTGTGGCTTGTGACCAGCGCGCCGGCCGTGGTGAACTCCCACAGCGTCCACGGCGAGCCGCTCCCGATCTGCTCGCAGGAGACGAGATGCCCGTTCGGCAGCACGGCCGAGCCGGTGAGCGGACCGGTCGGCCCGCTCAGCGTCACCGGGCCGGTGACGTTGCCCGTGGTCGCGTTGATCGTGTAGAGGCTTTGCGTCGCGATGACGTACAGCGTCTCGTTGTTCGCGGCGGTCGGCACGACCACGATGTCGCCGTTCGTGTTGACGCTCGCGCTGAGCGTCAGCGACTTCACGACCGCGGCGGTGGCCGGGTTGACCCACAGCACGGTGGTTGCGTTGGACATCGTCACGAGGCAGCCGCTCGCGCAATAGAGCGTCGTCGGGTCGAACGACAGGCGCGCGTTCGGCGCGGCCGGGAGCCCGGCGATCACGCCGATGGTCGTCGCCGCCGAGTAGGCGGTGGCCGCCGTGGGCGCGTTGGGATTGAACGTCGACTTCAAGAGGTTCGCGGACGCGTCGGTCACGTACAGGTTGCCGCTGAGGTCCTGGCCGATGTTCTGCGCGCTGCTGCCGGTGAACAGGGCGCCGTACGACTGCACGACCGCGCCCGTGGCCGTATCGACCAGATACACGCCCGCGCTGTCGCTGAGCACGATGACCGTGGCCGCCTGCGCGACCGCAGCAGAACCGACCACGAGGCACGCACCGAACAGCGCGACGATCGAACGACGACGCCACCACACCTAAGCTCTATCGGCAGCACGAGGTCGTCAACGCACCCGGTCCCGGAACAAATGTACGGAAGGGCTGTCCTCCGGAAATCGGCGCCGGATTTCCGCCGCAGGCGAGACGCCTGCGAGGGTACAGCCGTCAAAGATGGCAACCGTGGTAAAAAACGCCGACGTCGAACGTTCCTCTGCGATCCTGCGCGGTGTCTTCGGCGAGCGGCTGGGCCGCGAGATCGGCGTGCGGTTCTGGGACGGAACCGCGCTGACCGGTTCCGACCCCGACTTCATCCTCGCGGTCAACGAGCCGTACGCCCTGCGCGCGGCCTTCACCCCGCCGCTCGACCTCAACCCCGCCAAAGCATTCGTGCAAGGATGGATCGACGTCGACGGCAACCTCGAAGCGGCGCTCGATACGCTCGGACGGGCCGTCGAGGACCTCCCGAGATCAGCCCTCGTGCGGCTCGCACCGCTGCTGCTGCGGCTGCCCGCGCCGCCGCGCACCGACAACGGGCGCGTGCGCCTGACCGGCAAGCTGCATTCGCGGGCCCGCGACGCCGCCGCGATCGGTTTCCACTACGATCAGCCGGCGGCGTTCTATCGCGCGATCCTCGGTCCGAATCTCGTGTACTCGTGCGCGTACTGGGACGAAGGCGTCGAAACCCTCGACGAGGCGCAGGATGCCAAGCTCGACTACGTGCTCGACAAGCTGCGCCTGCGACCGGGCCAGACGTTCCTGGACATCGGCTGCGGCTGGGGCGCACTGGTGATCCGCGCCGCGCAGCGCGGCGCGCGCGCGTACGGGATCACGCTGTCGCGCAGTCAGCACGACGAGGCGGTGCGGCGGATCGCCGCGCTCGGTCTCGGCGACCACGCGCGCGTCGACCTGCGCGACTATCGTGAGCTTGGCGACGAGCAGTTCGACGCGATCGCGTCGGTCGGCATGATCGAGCACGTCGGACGCGAGCGCGTGGCCGAATACTTCGCCTGCGCGTACCGCGCGCTGCGCGACGGCGGCTTCTTCCTCAACCACGGCATTGCGTTGAACGGGCGGGAAGGGACCTGGCGTGCCGGAGGCAGCTTCACCGGGCGCTACGTGTTCCCCGACGGCGACCTCTTGGCGATCGACGTGACTGCCGGTGCGGCGGAGCGCGCCGGCTTCGAGGTGCGCGACATCGAGAATTTGCGCGAGCACTACACGCGCACGCTGCGCGCCTGGATCGCGAACCTGGCGGCGAACCGTCAAGCGGTCGTCGACGCGACCGACTGGCGAACGGAGCGGATTTGGCGCATCTACATGTCGGGCAGCGCGCGCGGCTTCACCTTGGGCCGCATGGGGCTGATGCAGACGCTGCTGGCGAAGCCGCACCCCGACGGACGCTGCGACATACCGCCGACCCGTCGCGATCTCTACCGGACGCCTTCGGGCAAGTGACGGCGAGTCGCCGAAAGAATTTTTTCTCAGACGAGGTGGCCGATGGACGCCGCCGCCGCGAAGCTCGCGTGGCAGCGCACGCTGGACGACGCGCGCGTTACGCCCGGTCGTACGCTTCCTGCAGCGCCGCGACGTCGAGCTTGACCATCTTGAGCATCGCTTGCATGACGGCGTCCGACTTCGCGTCGTCGTCGTCTTGCAACAACTCCGGCAGGATCGACGGCACGACTTGCCACGACAGGCCGAACTTGTCTTGGAGCCAGCCGCATTGGATGGGACGGCCGCCGTCGGTGAGACGATCCCAGTAGTGGTCGACCTCCGCCTGTGTCTTGCAGTCGATCGAGAACGAGACGGCCGGCGTGAACGTGTACTCCGGGCCGCCGTTGAGCGCGACGAACTTGAGCCCGTCGAGTTCGAACGAGACGGTCATCACCGTCCCCGGGGTTCCCGGTGAGTCTTCCCCGTATCGGCTGACGCTGTTGATCTTCGCGTTCTCGAAAACCGACACGTAGAAGTTGGCCGCCTCTTCCGCATTGCCGTCGAACCACAGGAACGGTGTGATCTTTCTCATTACGGCAACGTGACCATCCACTCGTTGCCGAACTTGTCGGTGAGCATGCCGAACCGGCCGCCCCAGAACGCGGCGTCGATCGGCATGCCGACCTTTCCGCCCGTCGCGAGGCCGTTGAAGATCTGCTCGCCGCGCGCACCGTCTTCGAACGAAAGCGCGAGCGAGATGTTGCCGGCGTCGGGATCGATGGTCTTGACGTCGCGTCCGTCGGACGCCATGAACTTGACGTCGTCGGCCGTGAACGACGCGTGCATCACGCTGTTCCCCGCGCCGGGCGGCATCTCGCTAGCCATGGGCGTGTCGCTGACGCGCATCATCTCATAGCTTCCGCCGAAGACGCTCTTGT
>JALZBE010000468.1 GCA_030947665.1 Vulcanimicrobiota bacterium
CACGATCTGCTCGATGATCGTGATTCGCTGGGCGACCGACTTCTCGCTGACGCGCTCGAGCTTCTTGATGCGCGCCGCCATCGGGCTGCGGGCGGGAAACGCCGAGAACACGATGAGAAACGCGGAGACGGCTCCGCAGCCGGCGACGGCGATCGGTGAAACGGCGCTCATGGATCGATCTTCGTGATGCGAACCAGCGAGAAGATCGCCAGCCCGTCGAGGAAGAACGCGAGCCCCAAGAAGAACTGACCGATCAGCGTGCCGAGCATCGCGTCGCGCAGTTCGTCCTGCGACGCGACGAACGCGCCGATCGCGATCGGCAAGAGCCCCAGCAGCCACGCTGTGGCGCGGCCCTGCGCGGTGATCGCTTTCACGCGGCGCCGCAGGCGGCGGCGGTCGCGGATCGTGCCGGCGAGGCCGTCGAGCACGGAACCAAGGTCGCCGCCGGTCTGGGCCTGCACGCGAATCACGCGCGCGAGCACCGCGGTCTCGGTATTCGTCATACGGGCCGCCATCTGGTCGAACGCATCCAAGATGCTCCAGCCCAAATTGCTCAAACCGACGACGCGCATGAACTCGGTCTTGACGGGTTCGCGGCTCTGCTCGCTGGTGAGTACGAGTGCCTGGCGGATGCCGAGGCCGACGCGAACGCCGCCCGACAGCGTGCGCAGCGCGCCTTCGAGCTGATCTTGAAACAGCGCGATGCGTTTCTTGCGGCGGCCGCGCAGGTGCCGGCGCCCGAAGAAGAGCGTCAGCCCGGCGCACGCTGCGAGCAGCACCACGGCGACGACGAACGACGGGTGGAAGAATGCCAGCAGGCCGACCCAAAGCGTCAGCGCGACGCCGGCGAGCACGAATGCGAAACGTTGCGGCGCCATCCGCATGCCGGCGGCGTCGAGGTCGACCGCGAAGCGCGTCCCGAACGTTTCGAAGCGAGCGGAGATCGGTTCCCAGTATGACGCGCAGACCAGCCCGACGGCGGCGATGACGCCGAACAGGATCGCCATCGGTGCTACCGCAGCCATGTCGGCTCCTTGCGCGCGATCGACGTCAGCTGGAACGTCGAGAGGTCGTACGGCACGCCGAGCTCCTCGAAGCGCGCGAGACAGTTGGGCTGCACGCCGCACGGTTCGAAGTCGCCGATCACGTTGCCGTCGTCGTCCAGGCCGCGCTGGCGGTATTTCACGAGCTCCTGCATCGTCACGACGTCGCCTTCCATGCCGACGACCTCGCTGACGCCGATCACTCGCCGCGAGCCGTCGCGCAGGCGCGACACCTGCACGACCAGATCGACGGCGCCCGCCACCTGCTCGCGGATCGCGCGCACGGGCAGATCGAACCCCGCCATCAGCACCATCGTCTCGACGCGCGAGAGCGCGTCGCGCGCGCTGTTCGCGTGGATCGTCGTCAGCGAACCGTCGTGGCCCGTGTTCATCGCCTGCAGCATGTCGAGCGCTTCGGCGCCGCGGCACTCGCCGACGACGATGCGGTCCGGCCGCATGCGCAGCGAGTTGCGCACCAAATCGCGGATGGTAATCGCACCCTTGCCTTCGAGGTTCGGCGGGCGCGCCTCCAGGCGCACGACGTGGCGCTGGTCGAGCTTGAGCTCCGCCGCGTCCTCGATCGTCACGATGCGGTCGGACTTGGGGATGAAGCTGGACAGCGCGTTGAGCAGCGTCGTCTTGCCCGAGCCGGTTCCGCCGCTGACGATGATGTTGAGCCGCGCCTGCACCGCCGCGCGCAAGAAGTCGACCACCGGCGGCGTGAGCGCGCCGACGCGCAGCAAGTCGTCGACGCCGAAACGGCGCGTTCCGAAGCGCCGGATCGTGAGGGTCGGGCCGTCGATGGCCAGCGGTTCGATGATCGCGTTGACGCGCGAGCCGTCGGGCAGGCGCGCGTCGACCATCGGGCTCGACTCGTCGAGCCGCCGTCCCAGCGGCGCGATGATCCGCTCGATCACCAGCCGCACTTGGCGGTCGTCGACGAACTGCTTGGCCGTGTCCTCGATGCGCCCGCGCCGCTCGACGAAGATGTTCCCGAAGCCGTTAACCATGATCTCGGTGATGTCGGGTTCGTGCAGCAGGCTCTCGAGCGGCCCGAGCCCCATCGCCTCCTCGATCACTTCGTGGCGCACGCGCGAGGCGTGTTCCGCCGACGTGATCTCCTTGCGCGACGCAAGCAGCTCGTCGGCGATCGTGTTGACCTGCTTGCGCAGATCGGCCAGCTTCTCGGCGTCGGTGTGCGCGCGCGCCGCCGCGAGAAAGTCGATCTTGGTGAGCATCGCGCGGTGCAGCTCGGTCTTGAGCCGCTCCGCGGCGGCGACGTCGCCCGTGGCCGGGGGGAGCGTCGTGAACACGCTCGATGCGCCGGCGCTCGCGCCGCCCAGCGAGGACGCGCCGGGAAACGGCACCGGCTCGGGGCGCACGGGATCGGGGCGGCGCGCTTGGCGCCGGTCGCCGATCGGATTGGCGGTGGACGGGCGCAGATCGTGCATCGGGTCGATGTCCGGCGTCGCCGCGAGCGCGTCGACGAAGCGGCCGAAGGTGCGCGACCAGTTGCGGTCGCGCGGCGCCGGGAGCTCCGCGGCGATCGCGAATTTCAGCGACTCCTGAACTTCGCGCGCGCGCAGCTCCGCGTTGTTGCGCAGGTCGTACAGCGTGAACGCGATACGTGCCGGCGGGATCCCGAAACGGTCCATCGCGGAGAGCGTCGCGTGCGCGGAACCCACGCCCAGCAGCGTCGGCTCGCTGATCACGACGATCTTCGCCGCGCTCATGATGAACGGCCGCACCGTCGCCGCGAACGGCTGCGGCGCATCGACGACCACGAGCCCGTGCTCGGGCAGCTTGCGCGCAAATTGCTCGACGGCTTCGGCGCTGACGACGAAGCCGTCTTCGTATGACCGCGCGAGCTCGACGATCGAGATGGGGCCTTTTTTCGTCATCGCGGGCGAGCCGGGGACGCGCCCGAGATCGAGCTCCTTGGCGACATCGTACCAGATCGCCATCGCGCGCCGGCCCGAAAGATCCGCGTCGACCATGAAGCGCGGACCGGGCGACGGGAGATCTTCCACGAGCTGCATGGCGATGCTCGTGGCACCGACGCCGCCTTTCGAACCGACGACGACGAAGACGCGCAGGCTCATCGGTGCGGGGCGCTGCCCCCGATGCGATCGAGCTCGATTACCG
>JALZBE010000079.1 GCA_030947665.1 Vulcanimicrobiota bacterium
GTTCACCAGGATCTCGACCTCGCCGTGCCGCTTGCGTACGTGCACGAACGCTTCGGCGATCTCGGCGGCGTCGGTGACATCGGCGACGACGATGTGCGCCTCCGCGCGCTCGGGTAGCGTTCCTGCATGTTCCGCCAACACGTCGCGGTCGCGCCCGATCAACGTCAGGCGCGCGCCGTCCGCCGCCAGCGCCGTCGCGATCGCCGCACCGATCCCGCGGCCGCCGCCGGTCACCAGCGCGTGCTTGCCGGCGAGCGGCGCACTCATCGCGTCACCTCGCTCGCCGCTTCAGCCGCGATCTGTGCGGCGCGGCGCAGGTTGCGCAGATACTGCTCGCGCCCGGTGAGGTACTGTTCGGGCCAGTGCTGATCGTCATAACCCAGCTGCGCCGCGGCGTGCAGCGTGAAGTACGGATCGGCGAGGTGCGGCCGTGCAAGCGCGACGAGATCGGCGCGGCCCGCGGCGACGATGCTGTTGACCTGATCGGCATCCGTGATGTTGCCGACGGCCATGGTCGCGATGCGCAGCTCGTTGCGGATCTTGTCGGAGAACGGCGTCTGGAACATGCGCCCGTACACGGGCTGCGCGAGCCGCGATGTCTGTCCGGCCGACACGTCGATCAGATCGGCGCCGGCCGCATCGAACGCGCGCGCCACCTCGACCGCGTCGTTCGGCGTGATCCCGCCCTCGACCCAGTCCGTCGCCGAGATGCGCACCGACATCGGCTTGTGCGCCGGCCACACCGCGCGCACCGCCACAAAAACGTCCAGCGGAAACCGCAGCCGGTTCGCCAAGCTGCCGCCGTATTCGTCGGTGCGCTGGTTGGTGAGCGGCGTGATGAAGCTCGAAAGCAGATACCCATGCGCGCAGTGCAGCTCCAGGAGGTCGAAACCGCAGCGCAGCCCCATCTCCGCCGCGCGCACGAACTCGCCTTTCACGCGCTCCATGTCGGCCTGCGTCATCACGCGCGGGATCGAATGCCGCTCGCCGAACGGTATCGGCGACGGTCCCATCACCGGCCAATTGCCGTCGGGCAGCGGTTCATCCGCTTCTTCCCAGCCGCGCTGCGTCGAGCCCTTCGGCCCCGCGTGTCCGAGCTGCAGCGCGATCTTCGCCTTCGTGTACGTGTGGACGAACTCGACGATGCGCGCCCACGCGGGCACGTGCTCGTCGCGATACATACCCGCGCAACCCGGCGAGATGCGCCCGTCCGCGGCGACGCACGTCATCTCGGTGAACACCAGCCCCGCACCGCCTTGCGCGCGCGCGCCGAGGTGCACGAGATAGAAATCGTTCGGGGTGCCGTCGACGCAGCTGTACATCGCCATCGGCGACACGACGACGCGGTTCGCCAGCTCCAGTTCGCGCAGCCGGAACGGCGCGAACATCGGCGGCACCGGCTTGCCTGTGCCGGCGCGCTGCGACAGCCACGCCTCGATGTTCGCGATGTACTCGCCGTCGCGCAAGCGCAGGTTGTCGTGTGTCAGCCGCTGGCTGCGCGTCAGCAGGCTGTATGCGAACTGCTCGGGCTCCAAGCTCGCGTAGCGCGCGACGTTCTCGAACCATTCGGTGGAGTTGCGCGCGGCGTTCTGCAGCCGCAGCACCTCGATCCGCCGCTCGGCCTCGTACTCCTCGAAGGCGTGCGCTCGCTCGGGATTGCGCCGCAGCGCGCCGGCAAGCCCGATCGCATCTTCGAGCGCGAGCTTCGTCCCGGACCCGATCGAGAAGTGCGCCGTGTGGGCGGCGTCGCCGATCAGCACGCGGTTGCCGTCGAACCAGCGCGCGTTGTTGACCTGGACGAACGTGACCCACGGGTTCGCGAGGTGCTTCGCGTTGGTCATCAGACGGTGGCCGCCCAGATACGGCGCGAACAACCGCTCGCAGAACGCGACCGATTCCTCGGCCGTCGCGACATTGAGTCCCGCCGCGCGCCACGTCTCCTCGCGACACTCGACGATCACGGTGCCCGTGTCCGCGTCGAATTGATAGGCGTGCACTTGAAACCAGCCGTGCGGCGTCTCTTCGAACACGAACGTGAACGCGTCGAAGCGCTGGTGCGTGCCGAGCCAGATGTAGCGGTTCTTGCGGTTTTCCAGCGTCGTGCCGAACGTATCGGCATACTTGCGCCGCGTCGGCGAGTTCGCGCCGTCGCCGATCACGACGACGTCGGCGCCGGCGTAGTCCTCGTCGTTCGCCTCGACTTCGAAGCGCAGGCTGACCCCGAGCTCGAGCGCACGCTCTTGCAGGATCTGCAGCAGCTTCTTGCGCGCGATCCCCGCGAAGCCTTGACCGCCCGCCCGGATCGTCCGCTCGCGGTAGTGCACGTCGATGGCGTCCCAATGCACGAAGCTCGCGACGATCCGCTCGTACGTCGCCGGATCGGCGGCCGCGATGTTCCCGAGCGTCTGATCGGAGAACACGACACCCCAACCGAAGGTGTCGTGGGGGCGATTACGCTCCAGCACGACGATCTCGGCGTCCGGCCGCGCGGCTTTCATGACGATCGAAAAGAAAAGCCCCGCGGGTCCGCCGCCGATGCAGACGATTCGCACGATGCCCCCGGCCAGAAACTTGAGGTGTCGATAGTTTATGCCTAAACTAATCCGCCGTCAAGCGCGGGGGTCACGTCGGGGCGCGGTGAAGAGCGGTTGCCTGGGGCCACCGTTCCGTAACGAAAGGGTCACGCATGCTCATATTCGCCCGCGCGTCGATGGCCGCGCTGCTGATGATCTCCCTCGCAGGCTCGAGCGCGTTCGCCGCCGATCCGCCGCCGCTCAAGATCGGGATGATCACCACGCTCTCGACCGCGGGCGGCTACCTCGGCGAGGACATGCGCGACGGGTTCATCCTCGCGATGGACGAGGAACACGGCAAGCTCGGCGGCGTTCCCATCCAATTGCAGGTCGAAGACGACGGCCTCAAGCCGGCCAGCGGCAAGCAGATCGCCGACAAGTTCCGCATTCAGGACAAGATCGACGTCTTCACGGGCATCATCTACTCCAACGTCGCGCTGGCCGTGGTGCCGGGACTCGTCGAGAGCGGCGCGTTCTACGTCAGCCCGAACTCCGGCCCGTCGCAGCTTGCCGGCAGCAAGTGCAACAAGAACTTCTTCGTCGTGTCGTGGCAGAACGATACGCCGCATGAAGCGACGGGGCACTACGCGCAATACCTGGGCATCAAGAAGATGGTGGTCGTCGCGCCGAACTACACCACCGGCAAGGACGCGATCAACGGCTTCAAGCGCACCTACCACGGCCAGATCGTCGAGGAAATCTACACCGCACTCGACCAGACCGACTACTCCGCGGAGCTCGCGCGCATCCGCGCCGCGAACGCCGACGGCATCTTCTACTTTTTGCCCGGCGGTCTGGGGATCAACTTCCTCAAGCAGTTCACCCAAGCCGGACTGAAAAAAACGATGAAAGTCGTGCTGCCGGAGTTTTCGCTCGAAAGCCACGTCGTGTCGGCGGTCGGCAACGACGCCGAGGAGCTCTACGGCACCGCGCACTGGCTCGCCGACCTGCCGTACCCGGCGAACAAGAAGTTCGTCGCGGACTACACGCGCAAGTACCACCGCGATCCCACGCCGTACGCCAGCCAGGGTTACGACACCGCGAAGTTGCTCGCGAGCGCGCTGCGCGCCGTGAACGGCGACGTCACCAAAGCCGACGCGTTCCGCGCGGCGCTGCGCAAAGCGGACTTCAAGTCGACGCGCGGCGCGTTCAAGTTCGGCCCAAACCAGTACCCGATCCAAGACTGGTACAGCATGAAAGTGGTTCGCGACCCGAAGACGCACAAGCTGACGATCCGCGGTGTCGGCAAGATCCTGCGCGACACGGGCGACGTCTACTCGAGCCAATGCAAGATGTAGCGTGAGCCTCGCGCTGGAGCAAGTCCTCAACGGGCTGCAGTTCGGCGTGATGATCTTTTTGCTGGCCGCCGGGCTCACGCTCGTGTTCGGGATCATGGGCGTGATCAATCTCGCGCACGGCTCGATCTACATGCTCGGCGCGTACGCCGCCGCAACGGCTGCGTCGAAAGGCGCGCCGTTCGTCGTCGCCGTTGCGGCAGGCGCGGCGGCCGCGGCACTGGCTGGCCTGATCATCGAGCTGGTGGTCATCAGGCGGCTGTACGTGCGCGATCACCTCGATCAAGTGCTCGCGACGTTCGCACTGATCCTAATTGCGAACGACGGCGTCTCCGTCGCGTGGGGCAAGACGCCGCTGAACATGACGATGCCGCCGGCGCTCGCGGGCGCCGTGTCACTGGGCGGATTCACGTACCCGACGTATCGGCTCATCCTGATCGCCGCGGGGATCGCGGTTGCCGTCGGGCTCTATTTCCTGATCGCGCGCTCGAAGCTCGGAATGCTGATTCGGGCCGGTGCGACGCACCGCGAGACCGTCGCCGCGCTCGGCGTCGACATCACGCGCTTGAATACCATCGTCTTCACGCTGGGCGCGCTGCTCGCCGGCGTCGCGGGCGCACTGCTCGCCCCGATCCTCGCCGTGCAGGTCGGGATGGGCGAGCAGATCCTCATCCTGACGTTCGTTGCGATCGTCGTGGGCGGGCTGGGGTCGATCCGCGGCGCGTTCGTCGGCGCATTGCTCGTCGGCCTCGTCGACACGCTCGGGCGCGCGTACATCCCGGTGTTTCTCAAACCGGTAGCGCGCCCCGAGATCGCTGACTCGCTCGGCGGCGGCCTCTCCGCGATCGCGATCTACGTACTCATGGCGGTCGTGCTGGTCTGGAAACCGCGAGGCCTGTTCCCTGTCGGCACTCGCTAGCACGCGCCGCCGCGCCATCGTTCTCGGCGCGACGCTGGCGCTGCTCGTCGCGCTTCCGTTTCTCGCCGCGGCGTTTCACCAGCCGTTCTGGGTGAACGCGTGCACGCGCATCCTCATCTACGCGCTGGTCGCCGTGAGCCTCGACCTCATCGTGGGCTACGGCGGCATGGTTAGCTTCGGGCACGCGGCGTATTTCGCGGTCGGCGGATACACCGTGGCGGTCCTCGCGCAGAACGGCGTCGGTTCGGCGTTGATCGCGTGGCCGCTGGCCATTCTCGTGTCGGCGGGTCTGGCGACGGTTGTTGGTGCGCTGTCGCTGCGCACGTCCGGCATCTTCTTCATCATGATCACGCTCGCGTTCGCGCAGATGGTGTTCTATGCGCTTATCGCGGTGAAGGCGTGGGGCGGCAACGACGGGCTTCCCATCGACGCGCGCGGCGTACTTCTCGGCCTCGACGTGCGCGATCCGAACGTGCTATACGTGATGTGCCTGGTGCTGCTGGTCGTGTTCGTCGTCGTCAGCGCGCAGCTCGTCGAGTCGCGCTTCGGCATCGTGCTGCGCGGCGCACCGCGCAGCGAACGCCGTCTGCTCGCGCTCGGTTTCCCCACGTTCCGCTACAAGCTTGTGACGTTCGTCATCGCGGGCGCGGGCGCGGGGCTCGCCGGCGCGCTATGGGCGGAGTACGCGCGCTTCGTGAGTCCGGACATGGCGTCGTGGTCGCGGTCGGGCGAGTTCCTCGTCATGGTGATTCTCGGCGGCATCGGCACGCTCGCGGGCGCCGTGTACGGCACCGCGGTGCTCCTGGGCCTCGAATCGCTGCTCGCGGGCTTCACCGAGCACTGGATGCTGCCGCTCGGCGCGATCTTGCTCGCCATCGTGCTGTTCGCGAAGCGCGGTCTGTACGGCTGGCTCGCGGGCACGAACGATGGCTGAGCCGGCGGTGCAAATACGGTCGACGGACACGGCGCTCGCCGTTCGCGGACTGCGCAAGACATTCGGCGCGCTCGTCGCCACCGACGATCTCGATCTCGACGTCGCCCGCGGCGAGTGCCACGCGCTGATCGGGCCGAACGGCGCGGGCAAGACGACGCTGCTCGCGCAGCTCGCCGGCGAGCTCGCGCCGGACCGCGGCAGCGTTCTCTTCGGCGACCGCGACGTGACGCGGCTCAGCCCGGACGCACGCGCGCGGCTGGGCATCGCGCGATCGTTTCAGATCACGACGCTGATCGACGACTTCACGGCGGAAGACAACGTCGCGCTCGCGATCCAAAGCCGGCACGCGACGGCGATGCGCTTGTGGCGCAGCGCGTTCACCGACCGCGCGTTACGTGATCCGGCCCGCGCCGCACTCGCGCGCGTGGGCCTCGGCGAGCGCGCGAACGTGCGCGCGTCGGACCTCGCCCACGGCGAGCAACGCCTGCTCGAGCTCGCGATCGCGCTCGCGCAAGAGCCCTCCGTGCTGCTGCTGGACGAGCCGATGGCCGGGCTCGGCCACGACGAGAGCCGGGCGATGATCGAGCTTTTGCGCGGGATCAAAGGCTCGGTCACGATGCTGCTGGTGGAGCACGACATGGATGCGGTGGCGCAGCTTGCCGACCGCGTCACCGTGCTCGTCGCCGGAGCCGCGATTGCCACGGGCAGCTACGACGCCGTTCGCAACAACCCGCGCGTGCGCGACGCATACCTGGGCGAGAACGGATGAGCCGCCTGCTCGATGTCGCGGCGGTCGACGCCGGCTATGGCCGCAGCCGCGTGCTCTTCGGCGTGACGCTGCACATCGACGAAGGCGAGAGCGTCGCGCTCGTCGGCCGCAACGGCATGGGCAAGACGACGACGATCCGCACGATCATGGGCCTCTGCGATGCGACCGCGGGCCACATCACGTTCGGCGACCACACGATCACGAACGAGCCGCCGTACCGCATTGCGCGCCACGGCATCGGCCTGGTCCCGGAAGGCCGCCAAGTGTTCCCGACGCTCACCGTACGCGAGAACCTGATCGCGACCGCCGCAAACTACGGTCGCCTGGATAAGACGTGGACGCTCGCCGATGTACTGGCGCTCTTCCCGCGCCTAGCCGACCGCGCGAACGCCTACGGCAGCCAGCTCTCCGGCGGCGAACAGCAGATGCTCGCGATCGGCCGCGCGCTGATGCTCGGCCCGCGCCTGCTCATCCTCGACGAAGCGACGGAAGGCCTCGCGCCCGTCGTCCGCGACGAGATTTGGTCGTGTCTGCGCACGCTGCGGGAACGCGGCCAATCGACGCTCGTGGTCGACAAACACCTGACGGCCCTCGCAACGCTGACGGATCGCGCGGTGGTCATCGTCAAAGGCCGTACGGTCTGGGAAGGCTTACCGTCTACCTTGGCTACCGACCGCGGCCTTCACGAGCGCTTCTTGAGCGTATAGCGGTAGAGAAACCGATGGGAATACCAGCTCGTAATTCAGTTCCCTCCGGACGACGCCGATATGATCCGCTGGGATGCGATCAGACAGCTCGACACGGAGCTCATCGATTGGCTCGACGGTGATTCGGAGGTCGACGGTCACGACATGGGATCGGGCGAGATGAACATCTTCGTTCAGACCAACGACCCGGCGGCGAGTCGGCGCCATCACTCATTCGTTGTTCCCGCGTTTCGCCAGGCGGTCGAGCGTCGTGAGGATGCTCGGCGCGAGCGGCGAGTGGCTCGCCACGCCTTCGCGGCGCACTGTTTCGTCGTTCAGCGGCGGCGGCAGCATGCGCGCGACGACGCCCAATACCCGCGTCGTTGTCGCGGGCGCCACGGCGTTTACCACCTGCGCGACGCGCGCCAGCGGCGTGATCGTGACGAACCGCTTGCGCCGTGCGATCGCATGCACGATCGTCACCACTGCGTGCCTCGTCGAAGACGACAGCAGCGGGTTGCTGTCGCCGATCGTGAACCAGGCGTACTCCGCCCTGGTGCGGCCCTTGAAGATCGCATGATCTGGCGAACCGGTGCGCATCAAGCCGGGGCAGACGCACGTCACGGTGATGCCGTCGTGCGCGACTTCGGCGGCGTATGCCTGTGACAGGCCGACGAGTCCGAACTTCCCGGTGGAGTACGGCGCGAGGTGCGGTGTACCGACCAATCCGCCGATCGACGCGATGTTGACGATCCGGCCTTCGCCGCGCGCGCGCATCGACGGCAGCACGGCGCGCATCGTGTGCAGCGGGCCGAAGATGTGCGTCTCGACCGATTCGCGGAAGTCGCTGAGCGATTGATCCCACACCGAGCCGACCTCGATCACGCCCGCGTTGTTGACGAGCACATCCACCTGCCCGTGCCGCGCCTCGACTTGCGCGATCAGCGCTTCCGCCTCGGCGTGGTTGCGAACGTCGCACGCGAAGCCGTCGACGCTCAGACCTTCCGCCGCCAGCAATTCTCGGGCGCGATCCACCGTCGCCGCGTCGCGCCCCGCGATCGTGACGAGGGCACCGCCGCGCGCCAAGTCCTCGGCGAGCGCGAACCCGAGCCCGCGCGAGCCGCCGGTGATCACGACGACGCGGTCGCGCAAGCGCTCCCGGTCGGCGACGTGCGTGCGGCGCGCCGCGAGCGCGGCCCCGGCCGC
>JALZBE010000469.1 GCA_030947665.1 Vulcanimicrobiota bacterium
CACACCGTAACCGCGCGACATCTCCGCGCCGCCCAGCGCCGTCGGCACCAGCACGAGCACGATGTCGCGTCCGTCCGCGACCGCTTTGCCGAGGTCGATCGCGCTGGAGCTGCCGATCGCGACCACGCTCGCGCAGCGATGCGCGTCCACGAACGCGCCGGCTTCGTCCACGACGGCTCGCGGGTTGTGCGGGCGCACGCCGGCGTAGCGGTGCACCGCTACGCCGGCGAAGGCGTCGTTGGATACTGCCGCCAGCGAGCGCGACGTGCCGAGCAGCGCGACGGGTCCGGCCAACTGCAGCGCCGCAAGCGCGTCGCCGACCGGGCCGAACACGATGTTCCGCTCGGCGATCCGTTGCGCGGGCGTTGTGCCCAGCTTCACGCGGCGATCAGACGTCGTCGACCGCGGGGTTCTCGCTGGGCGCATCGCCGACGTCCTCGACCGACGAGAACTCCTCGTCGTCGACGCCGAGGTTCTCCACCCGGCCGCTGGAGTTACCGGTCCGACCGTGCTCTTCGATTGATTCGCGTTCCATGATCGCCACGTACCCGCGGCGAACGCTCGTGCGCATGACCTGTCCGAGTTGTCAGAACCCGGTCCCCGACGGCGCCCGCTTCTGCTCGACCTGCGGGGCGCCCGCGCCGCAAGGGATCGCCGTCGGCACGTACAGCGAGCCCGTCCCCGAGAGCGCCAACCCCAAGGAGCCGATCAACGTCGGCGACATGACGGTGCGGATCGAAGGCGAGCTCGTCCCCGCGGTCGACATCGAGCTCGGACCGCGCATGACGATCTACTTCGAGCACCACATCCTGCTGTGGAAGCAGCCGCAAGTGCGGCTGGGATTCATGGGCTTGCAGAACGCCGGAAAACGCTTCTTCGCGGGTTTGCAAATCTTCATCTCGACGGCGCAGGGACCCGGCAACATCGCGATGTCGCGCGAGGCGCCGGGTCAGATCGTCGCGCTAAAACTACGGCCCGGTCAGATCGTCGATGTACGCGAGCACCAGTTCCTCATGGCAACGAATACGGTCGCGTACGATTTCTACTGGCAGCAAGGGCTCGCGAACGTCTTCTTCTCTCGCAGCGGGCTCTTCATCGACCGCTTCACCGCGAGCAACGACGAAGGGCTGCTGCTGCTGCACGGCTACGGCAACGTTTTCGAGAAGCAGCTGGCGCCCGGCGAGCAAATCGACGTTGAGCCCGGGGCATGGTTGTGGAAAGATGCGTCGGTGCGGATGGACACGGTGTCGGTGCTGCAATCGGGCGGCGGCGGCGGCCTCATGGGCGCGCTAGGGGCATTCGTCGGCGGCGCGTCGCTGATGATGAACCGCTTCACCGGCCCAGGCCGGCTGGGGCTCCAATCGATGACGTATCACGAGCCGGCGAGCGAAGGCGCGCAACGCCAGGGCGGCTCGAGCAACGTCGGCGGCGTCTTGGGAAGCCTGTTCAACCCGCGTCAGTAAATGCCGGTCACGAAGCGATCGCAGCGGTGTCCGAGAAGTCGAACCGGATATCTGTCTCGCCGTTCGCCATCCGCCGGCGCGCCGCAGCCAGAAGGCGCTCGAGCCGGTACGCGGTCGGGGTGTCGAATGCGTGGCATTTTTCCGCGCCGCCAAGTACTGACGCGGGGACGCCGTCAATACGCACGGAGACACCGGGCGCGATGTTCTTCTGGAATGTGATCAGTTCATGCTCTCGATGCATCGTCTTATTTTACCATATCGGTCGTGTGCACTGTTACGATGAAGTAGCCGCGTTCCCAGGAAACCTTCGCGCGAATGCGGCGCCGGTCGGGTAGTGTCCCTTCGAAGTTGATGCCGATCGATCGCTTTCCGGCCGAATCGATGTCCTTGGTCGTGATGCGTGCGTGCTCAACGACGTGACGGATCGTGGTAAGCGGAATCAACTCGTCATCCGCCTCGTTCACGGCGTGCAGCGTAAACATCAGAAGATTCCAACGTGCGGCGACGCGGATCAGCATCAGTTCCCGTTTGGTGACGGCCGGTGTCCAGAGGTCGAACGCTTCTTCGATCGTCTGGATCGCCAGTACGTCCTCGCGCGTCGGCACGAGAACGATGGTGAAGCACGCGGGCTCCGGCTTCGTTGCCGCGATGTTGCGGGATGAGTCTCCGAAGGCGCGGAGAGCGGTCAGCTCACGTAGGAGACGTTCACGCTGAAGCCGCCCGCTTCGGCTTGGTGCAGCACGCCGAGCACCGAATCGATCTGGGTGTCGACCGCGATCATGTCGCCTGCGCTGATGCCGACCGGGCCGGCGTTCGTCCACAGCAAACGGCGTGCCGTTTGGAACGCCGCGCGTAACCGCTGCGGCGTCGCTTCGAGGACCGGCCAGTCTTCGTACGACACGGCCGGGACGATGCGCCAGCCGTCGCCGGAACATTCTTCTTCATCCGCGTAGGCGTGCGGGACGTTCGCGAGCACGTCCAAGTGCGCGCGATCGACGGCGCTCGCGTGGAGCGGCGCTTCGGCCAAGCGGAGGACATAGCGGTAGAACGCAGGGCTCGCGACGGTGCACATCCCCGCGGGCGACCCGACGCTGACGCTGATCATTGCCGACCCACGTTCTCGTGTCCCGATAGTCCCCCTCTCGCCTGGTCGCTACGTCCCAAGCTCAGCCCCCGGCGGACGTCACCAGAAGGCCCACCGAAGCAAGCGGGGGCGTCAAGACCGCGCTCCGCACACCTCGGGCAGCGAAGAGCGCGGCAATCAGCCCGCCGATGCGGCGCGGCTCGTCGTGCACCAGCGCGAGCACCGACGGACCAGCGCCGGAGAGCGCGATCGCCACCACCGCTGGGTCGTCGAGCTCCAAGATCTCCGCGAGCCCCGGGATGACGCCCGCGCGGTACGGCTGATGGAGCTTGTCGCGGACGGCGGCACGGAGCAAATCGATACGCCCTGCCGCGAGCGCCGCGCCGAGCAGGGCGGCGCGCTGAACGTTGTGCACGGCGTCGGCGCGTGCAAAGGTCTGCGGCATGAGCTCGCGCGCCTGTGCGGTCGAAAGCACGATCTCCGGCACGACGACAACCGCCGTGACGGCGGGCGGCGGGAAGCGCGCGACCGTGAGGCCGTCGTCGCCGAACGCCACGACCACCGCGCCGCCGTACCACGCCGCGAGCGCGTTGTCGGGATGCCCTTCCAGCTCCGCGACCGCGCGCGCGAGCTCGTCC
>JALZBE010000470.1 GCA_030947665.1 Vulcanimicrobiota bacterium
GTGACGTGCTCGCGGGCGCGGCGCTCGCCGGCTGGCTGGCCCTGCCGGCGCCGGAACCGTGGTACGCGATCTGGCTGCTCCCGGTGGTGGCCCTGGCCGGCCGGACGCCGGCGTCACATGCCTTGCTCGCGGCGTCGTTCACCGGTCTGGCAGGGTACGTGCAGGACGCCCTCCCCGGAACCGCGCTCGCGCATCCGGCGTTGCTCGGAGGCACGATGCTCGCCCTTTACGCCATCCCGCTGCTGGTCGCGCTCGCGCAGCCGGCGCCTCAACCGCAGCCCAACGCGCCGCCGCCGACCCCGCCGCCGCTGTCGACGCCGGCCCCGTCGCCTACCGCCACCACGACCCCGGTCCCGCCGACCCCGACGCCCGTGCCGACGCCGACACCGCAGCCGTCGACCGCGCCGAACCCGTTCACGTACGTCGTCGCGCCGCCCCCGCCGGCCGCGAGCAACGTCCCCCGCATCGCGGAGATCGCGGTCAACGACCGCGTCCTGCACAAGGGCGGGCTGCTGCTCGTCCGCATCACCACCAGCCCCGACGTCACCCACGTGATCGCCCGGGCGATGGGACACGAGATCGGCATCCCGCAGATGTCGGCGGGCGTGTTCTCGGGCCAGGAGCAACTGCCGACCGGCATCCCGTTCTTCATGCTGAATCGCACGTACCAGATCGAGATCGTGGCAACGACCGCCGACGGCCGCAGCGCCAGCTTCACCGTGCCCGTCCGGCTCGAGCGCTAGCAAAGACAAGAAGCCCCGCGCACGCAGGCGCGGGGCTCTCGTGGTGACGCCGGCGCTCGGGCGCTAGTTGCCGACTTTGACTTCGATCTTGCGGGGCTGCGCTTTGGGATGCAGGCGCAAACCGAGGGCGAGCATGCCGTGCTCGACCTTCGCGTCGATCGCTTCCGCATCGACGTCTTCCGGGAGCAGGATCGAGCGCTGGAACGAGCGCCGCTCCGTCTTGCCGGTCACCGTGAGGACGCGGTCTTCGACCGTCACGTCAATCTGGTCGGGCTTATAGCCCGGGGCCGGAATCTCGACGTTCCAGCCGTCTTCGGTCTTCTGCACGTCGCCCGCGACGTTGTACGACTGCGGGTTTCCCATGAACGCGCGCAGCGGGTCGAACCCGAAGAGATCGCTCACCAGCCCGCGGCCCTGGCCGTTCGGGCGCACCATCAGATCTGCCATGTTCTCCTGAAAGCCTCCGAAAGTTCACGCGCCGCCGGCTACTCTCCGAGCGGCCACGATGTGCGACACGGCGATTTTATCGCTCATTAGCACTCATGTCAATACACTGCCAATCGTGCTGATCTGCCATTCGGACCGCGTTCGGCGGCGTGGACCGCCCGTGGCGCACCGGCGCCCGGCGTGCTATCATCGGCGGTCTGTGGCCGCCCTCGCCCCCAGCCTCGTCCGCGCGCTTCCCGCCTCATCACGGCCTCTGGCCGAGCTGATCGAGCGCCTCCGCACGCCGCTGCCGCATGACCGCGGCTTCACGTTCGCGCTGCACGAGACGACGAGCTCCGCACGGCCGTACCTGCTGGCGGCGCTGCACGACGTGCTCGCCGAGCAGATCTTCGTCGTCGTGCCGACGAGCGACGTCGCGGAGCGCACGTTCACCGACCTGACGTACTATCTGGGCGAACGGGCAGCGAAGTCGGTCGCACTGCTGCGCGCGCGCGACGAGACGCTGGGCGCGCTGGAGTCGCCGTCGGAGCGCAGCGCGCGCATGACGCTGCTCGCCGATCTGTGCGCGCGCAAACCGCAGGTGATCGTCGCGCCGGTCGCCGCGCTGCGCCAGTTCGTCATCCCGCGCCGCGCGTTCGAAGACGCGTCGTTCGATATCCGCACCGGCGCGACCGCCGATTGGGACGCGACGCTGTTGCGGCTGTACCGGCTGGGCTACGCGCGCGTCGACGTCGTCAGCGCCGCGGGCGAGTACGCCGTGCGCGGCGGCATCCTCGACGTGTGGCCGGCGACGGCGGACACGCCGGTGCGCGTCGAGTTTTTCGGCGACGACGTCGAGTCGATCCGCGCGTTCGACCTGCAGTCGCAGCGTTCGACGGCGCCGCTCGATGCGGTCAAGATCACGCCGTGGCTGGAGATCCTGCGCGACGACGCGCTGCGCGAGAACGTGCTCGCGCGTGCAGGCGGCGAGCCGAACGTCGTGTCCGCGCTGCGCGCGTATCTCGCCGGCGGTGCCGACGTCCCCGAACCCTGGCTAGGCCTGGCGTACGATGAACAGGCGACGGTGCTCGACTACCTGCATGCGGAATCGCTCGTCGTGCTCGAAGAGCCTGGGATGCTCGACACGATCGAGCACGGCCTCGACGACGAGCGCGCGCGCGGCACGCAGGCGCTGATGGCCGGCGTCAGCTCCGGCGAGCTCGACGTGCGCGACGACGAAGTCGGCGAAGCGCTGCTGGCCGACGTCGTCGCGCCGTATCCGCAGCTGGCGCAGTACGCCGAACGTCTGCGCGCGCGGCGCGTGCTGGTCGTCACGGGCGGCATCGAGGCCGGCGAGCTGGCGTGGGTGCCGCGCGCGCTCGACGCGTTCGTACTCGAGACGCGCCCCGCGGAACATTTCAACCGGCGCATCGAGCTGTTCACGCAGCAGGTGCGCGACTGGATCGCGGCCGGCGACACGGTGTGGCTCGTCGCCAACGGCGCGTCGCGCCTCGCGGAGATCCTGCGCGGCGCGAACCTGCGCGTGGAGCGCTCAGCGCCGTTCGTGCACTTGCGCGCGGGCGGCACCGACGGCGTCGCGCTCGCGTCCAAGCACGGCGCGGTGTACGTCGACCAAGGCTCGCTCGAGAGCGGCTTCTCCATCCCGATGCTGCACCTGCACGTGCTCGGCGACCGCGAGATCTACGGCCAGCCCGCCAAGCGCGTGAAGCTGCGCGCGGTCAAGGAAGGCGTCCCGGTCACGCTGGCCGACCTCAAAGTCGGCGACTACGTCGTGCACGCGGTGCACGGGATCGCGCAATACCTCGGCCTGCGCAAAGAGACGATCCTCGGCGCGACCAGCGACTATCTCAGCCTGAAGTATGCGGGCACGGACCGCATGCTCGTGCCCGTGCACCAGATGCACCAGGTCAACAAATACTCCGCGAGCGAAGGCGCCGCGCCGCGGCTTTCGAAGATGGGCGGCGCCGACTGGGCGCGCACGAAGACGCGCGT
>JALZBE010000080.1 GCA_030947665.1 Vulcanimicrobiota bacterium
CCGGACCTCCACGCGCTGCTGCGGTTGCGCGGCGCGGCGTTCGCCCGGGTCCGCACGACGGCAATGGGCTGGCGCGGTGCGACCGTGCTGCGCCGCAACGCCGCCGTCGCGCTGGGCAACTGCCTGGACCGGGCCGACGTGCCGGTCCTCGCCGAGGCACTTCGGGAGGACCCCAGCCCGCTCGTCCGCGGCCATGCGGCCTGGGCGCTCGGTCGCATCGCTTCGCCTCCTGCGTACGCGGCGTTGCGTGCGGCCGGCGCCCGTGAAACCGACCCCGCGGTCGCCGAGGAAGTAGCCGCCGCGTTGGAACCGACCGGACCCGTCGCGGCGTTCAACCTCTCGTAACCATGAAACCGAATCGCCGTACGTTCGCACTCCTCGCCGCCGCCGCGTTCGCGGCGCTTGCCGCCCCGTCGATCCCCGCGTCGGCGCAGGATGAACTCTTCGCGCGCATGCAGCACGTGAACAACGGGCTCAGCACGTATCAGGCCGACGTCACCGTCGCCATCAAGATGAACACGTTTCCGTACCTGAGCCCGACGCTGGAAGGCAAAGCGTATTACAAGCGCCCCGACAAGAACGCCGTGCAGTTCCAGTCGGTGCCGGCGCTCGCCGGGCAGCTGAAGAAGGTCGTTGGCCAGATGGAGCCGCCGTCCGACTGGCCCAAGCTGTACGAGTGGACGAAGACCAGCGACGACGGTTCGGTCGCGATGTTCAAGCTCGTGCGCAAGAAGAACGGTCGCATCGATCACGTCGACGTCAAGGTCGACGACAAGACCGCGACCGTGAGCGAGATGACGTACTTCTACAAGGAAGACGGCGGCACGATCAAGTTCACGAACACGTACGACCAGATCAACGGCAACTACCTGGTCAAGGCGCAGACGGGCAAGGTCGACATCCCGCACTACAACGCCGACGTCAGCTCGACGTTCGCGAACTACAAGATCAACGTCAAGGTCGACGACGCCGTCTTCAAGGACTAGCCCTCGATTTCGGGATCTCGGCTGGGCACGGCGCCGCGGCTGCGCGCGCGGCGTGTATGGATGTTGCGCGCTCCCGCGCGCCTGACGCAATCGGCGCGCTCCAGGGTGAATCCCCTGCCTAAAGGGAAGACCTAGGCGTGATCGATCTCATCGAGGCAGTGGCGCAGCCGCTGGTCGACGCCTTCCGGCGCCCGATCACGTACTTGCGCGTCTCGGTGACCGACCGCTGCAACCTGCGCTGCGTCTATTGCATGCCCGAGGCGGGCCTGCCGTGGATTCCCAAGCCGGACGTCCTCAGCTACGAGGAGATCGCGAGCATCGTGCGCGCCGCCGCGAGCATCGGCGTCCGCAGCATCCGCCTCACGGGCGGTGAGCCGTTGATCCGGCGCGATCTCCAACGGCTCGTTGCAATGATCGCCGCGATCCCCGGCATCGACGACATCGCGCTGTCGACCAATGCGTTGCTGCTCGCCGACCAGGTGCCCGCGCTCGCGGCCGCCGGCTTGCGCCGCGTGAACATCTCGCTCGACACGCTGGAAGAAGACCGCTTCACCGCGATCGCTCGCCGTCCAGGTCTCGCGCGCGTCCTCGCCGGCATCGAAGCCGCGATCGCCGCCGGCCTGACGCCGGTGAAGATCAACTGCGTGGTGATGCGCGGCGCCAACGACGACGAACTCGAAGCGTTCGCGGAGATGACGCGCGAGCGCGCGGTGCACATCCGCTTCATCGAAGTGATGCCGGTGACGGAGAACGTCGAGCTGCAGCGCGATGCGTGGGTGTCGTCGGACGAAGTGCTGACGCGCCTGAACGCGCTGGGCGCGCTGCGCCCGGTCCCGAATCCCCACGGCAACGGCCCCGCGCGCACGTTCGCATACGACGGAGCGCCCGGCACGGTCGGCGTCATCTCGCCGCTCGCGCACGACTATTGCGAGACGTGCAACCGCGTGCGCCTGTCCGCCGACGGCCGCCTCAAGCT
The DNA here is from genome assembly GCA_030947665.1 of Vulcanimicrobiota bacterium. Taxonomy (GTDB): domain Bacteria; phylum Vulcanimicrobiota; class Vulcanimicrobiia; order Vulcanimicrobiales; family Vulcanimicrobiaceae; genus Vulcanimicrobium. The sequence goes on from JALZBE010000080.1 coordinate 1,963, forward strand.
GTGCCTCTTCGGCGACAACATGATCGACCTGCGCACGCCGTTGCGCGGCGGCGGCGGGGAGCAGGCGATCGTCGACATCCTGCGCGCGTCGATGCACGTCAAGCCCGAACGCCACCACCTTGCGCTGGGCGAAACCGCCTCGATGATGCGCGCCTTCAGCGAAATCGGCGGCTAGGCGCCGCTACTCGATCGACTTTCGGAAGAATGCCAGCATCCGGCCCTGCTCGGGCATGATGCGAAACTCTTCGAAGCCCCACGACTTCGCTTGCGCGATCCCGCGGTTGTCTTTCATGCCCACCAGAAACGTCAGCGTCTTCACGCCGCGCTTGCGCGCGATGTTCTGCACGTCGGTGATGAGCTGCGTCGCCACGCCGTGCGGCGCATCGGCGCGCGTGCGCAGCGTCTCGACCATCGCGACGTCCACGCCGTTGGCCGCCTCGCGGTCGGAGTATCCCGTCGGGAACTGGAAGACCAGCTGGACCGTGCCGAGCAAGCCCGACACGTCTTCGGCGACGAGCACGAGCCGCCGGCCCGCTTGCTGCTCGGCGAGCCATTTCTGCACGCGTTGCGGCCAGGGCTCGCCGCTCGGTGTGCCGCCGCCCACGACGCCGTCCGCGATGAGCCGGTCGGCGTCCCGCGGCAACGCGTAACGGATGAAGACACGGCTCACGCGGGTCGTCTACGCAGCGCGAAGGTCGAACTCCCGTCGGAGCGTGAAGGAATCGTCACGCGGGTACCGTCCCGGCGCCCAAGAGGAGTTCCATGCAGTCCAATTCGTTCGCGTTCCTGGCGGCCGGTGCGATCGCCGCGCTGATCGCCGCCGGCTGCGCGAAAGGAAGCGATCAGTCCGCCGCGTCCTCGACCGGCCGTGCGACCGCGACCGCCAAGCTTTCCGGCTCCGCACAGGGCGACGCCGCGCGCGGCAAGACGATCTTCGCGACGTACTGCGCGCAATGCCACGCCGCCGACGTCAACGTCGGTCCGGTGCTCAAGAACGAGAAGAGCCGCAAGACCTACGCGCAGACCGTTGCGTGGATCAAAGATCCGCAGACGCCGATGCCCAAGCTCTATCCCGACACGATCGGCGAGAAAGACGTCGCGGACGTCGCCGCCTACGTCCAGTCGCTGTGAGGCTAGGACCGCGGTAGAGCGGTAGTGAACGCCGCCCTGGACGTGGCTCGGGCGGTGTTCGCTTTTTCGAGGGATCTGCGCCTGAGCGATCACGCCGGGCTGGCAGCCGCCGCACGCCACGGCGAGATCGTGGCGGTCCACGTCGTGGACAGCGTGTCGCTGACGCGCCTGCGCCGCTCGCCGCGCCGCGCGGCGTATTACTGCGCGGCGGTTCGCGCGCTCGACGCCGCCTTGCGCGCGCGCGGCAGCGCGCTGATCGTTCGGCGCGGAAATCCAGGCCAGGCGCTGCGCGCGCTGGCGCGCGCCGTCGGGGCGAACGTGGTCGCCTGGAGCTGCGGCTACGACGGCAAGAGCATCCTGCGCGACCGCGATCTGCAGTCGGCGCTCGAGGAAGCGGGGCTGCGCGCGCTGCCGGTCCACGACGCGCCCGCCGTGCCGCCCGAAGACGCCGCCGCCGGCCACCATCGCGGCGACGGGTACCGGGCCTTCGTCCCGTACCACGCGCGCTGGCGAACCCTCATCCCGCCCGACGACGCCGGCAGCGCGACGTTCGCCGCCGTCGACATCGCGAGCGAACCGCTGCCGTTCCCCGAAGAGTTCGGCGCGCAGGCGCAGATGGACGAACCCGCCGGCGAGGACGACGCGCGCGCCCGCCTGACCGCGTTCCTTGCCGGGCCGGCGCTCCAGTACGGAACCGCGCGCAACGTTCCGGCCGCCGGCGAGACCTCGCGGCTCGCGGCCGCGTTGTCGTTCGGCACGATCGCCGCGCGGGAAGTCGTGCGCGCGACGTGCGCGCGTTCCGCCGATCCGTTCCTGCTCGTCGAAGAACGCACGTCGCTCAAGCTCTACCTGCGCGCGCTCGCGCAGCGCGATTTCTTCCTGCAGTTGGGGTGGTATCACGAGTCGGCCGGCGAGGAGCCGTTGCAAGCGAAGATGCGCGGCTTCGCGTTCGCGCGCACGCACCGGCACCTCGACGCGTGGCGCAGCGGCCGCACCGGTTACCCGCTGATCGATGCGGGGATTCGTGAACTGCGCGCGACCGGGTGGATGCATCCGCGCGTGCGCGCGATCGCGGCGTCGTTCCTGTGCTTCGATTTGGGCGTCGACTGGCGCGTCGGCCGCGACGAATGGGATCGCTACCTCACCGAGGACGACCCCGCGCTGGCGGCCGGAAATTGGCAGTGGATCGCCGGTGTCGGCGCGGATCTCGCCGCGTACCCGCGCATCTACAACCCGCTCAAACAGGCGCGCCGGTTCGATCCGTCCGGACATTACGTCCGGCGCTGGATCCCGGAGCTGGCCGGTTTGCCGGACTCCGCTCTGCTCGACCTCGTCGTGACGCGCCACGAGCCGCAGCTCGAGTTGCCGCTGTTCGAAGGCCATGGCTACCCGGCGCCCGTGGTCGACCACGAAACGGTCGCGCGCGCGTTCTTGGAGCGGTACGCCCGCGAGGTCCGTGCGCCGGCCTGAGCCGTCGCGCCGCCGCGTTGCGCTGTTCGCTCCGCTCGAGACGGAGCGGCTGCTGCTCGAACCGATCCGCGCGGATCACGCGGAGGGCATGTTCGAAGGCTTGCGCGAGCCGTCGCTCTACGCATATCAAACGGACGAGCCGCCGCGGGACCTCGCGGCGCTGCGCGAGCGCTACGTGCGGCTCGCGGCGGGCCGTTCGCCGGACGGTGCTTTTCACTGGCTGAACTGGATCCTCGTGTTCCGCGACGGCGGCAGTACGGCGGGCTACGTGCAGGCGACGGTTCGCACCGACCGGTCGTCGGCGGACATCGGCTATCTGATCCTCGCCGCGCACCAGCGCCGCAACTTTGCGTTCGAAGCCGTCGACGCGATGGTGCGGCATCTGTTTCGAGCGGGGGTGCGCGAGCTGCACGCGGTCATCGACGTGCGCAACCGCGCATCGCTCGCGCTGATCGAACGCGCCGGCTTCACGCGCGCGAAAACGCGCGCGTCGGACGACGTGATCGGCGGCGTGCGCGGGTTCGACCACGAGTACGTGCGCCGGCGGCCGGGCATGCGCGGCCGGACGACGTGATGTACGTCCTCGATCTGCCCGACCCCAGGGCGCCCGGCGCCGGGGCGCCGAAACCAGGGACATGAGCGATCAGCCGGCCGCGGCCCACGACAGCGGCACCCCCGAGAACCTCCTGCGCTTCATGGTGACCGGCTGGGCGACCGCGCCGAGTTCGCCGGCGAGCCTGGTCGAGGGGAGCGAGCGGTTTGCGGCTCGACGCGCCGCGCTTTCGGCCGCGTTCCCGGGCGAGACGCTCGTCGTGGCGACGGGTCACGAAAAGGTCCGCGCCAACGATACGAACCACCGCTTCCGGCCCGGGACCGATTTCTATTACCTCACCGGCAACCACGAGCCGGACAACGTGCTCGTGCTCGCGCCGAACGGGGACGGCCACGTCGCGACGCTGTACTGCGAGCCCAATCCCGGCAAATCCGACGCGACGTTCTTCACCGATCGTGCCAAAGGCGAGCTCTGGGTCGGACCGCGCCTCGGTCTGGAACCGACGGCGCAGCGGTACGGCATCGCCACCAAACCGCTGAGCGCGGTCCAGGACGATCTCGCGGCGGCCGTGACGCACGCTCCGTACCGCGTCCTCCGCGGCGTCGATCCGGCGCTCGACACGGCTCTTGATGCGGCGCTGCCCGAACAAACGGAGCGCGACGCCGCGTTTGCGACATTTCTTTCGGAGATGCGGCTGATCAAGGACGCGCTCGAGGTGCGCGAGATGCGCCGCGCGGTCGCGGCGACGCACCAGGCATTCGATGACGTCGTGCGCGCCCTGCCGGAGGCCCAGACCGAACGCGTGATCGAAGGCGTGTTCAACCTGCGCGCGCGCATCGAAGGCAACGACGTCGGTTACCTGACCATCGCGGCGACCGGTCCGAACGCGACGACGCTGCACTGGACGCGCAACGACAGAACGATCGGCGAGAACGAGCTGCTGCTGCTCGACGCGGGCGTCGAGGCGGAGTCGCTCTACACCGCCGACATTACGCGCACGCTGCCGATCTCGGGGACGTTCACGCCGGAGCAGCGCGCGATCTACGATCTCGTGCTCGCCGCGCAAGACGCCGCGTTCGCGCAGTGCAAGCCCGGTAACGACTTTCTCGATCCCAACCGCGCGGCGATGCAGGTGCTTGCGCACGGCCTCGAAGCGCTGGGCATCCTTGCGTCGGCCGAGGAGGCGCTGCGCGACGAGAACCTATTCTACAAGCGGTACTCGCTGCACAACGTCAGCCACATGCTGGGCCTGGACGTGCACGACTGCGCGACGGCGCGTGCCGAGACGTACAAACTCGGCGTGCTGCGCGAGGGGATGGTGCTGACCGTCGAGCCGGGGCTGTACTTCCAGCTCGACGATCTCACCGTGCCGGCGCGCTACCGCGGGATCGGCGTGCGCATCGAGGACGACGTGCTCATCACGGAGAGCGGCGTCGAGGTGCTCTCCGCGGCGATCCCACGCACGACGGACGACGTCGAAGCGTGGGTATCCGCGGCGAAGACCCCGGCTTAACTCTGGCCTTGCGGTGACCCGGCGCCGCCGGGCAGCCGCGCGTCGACCCAGTCGCTGACGATCGGGACGTCGACGTCGTCGCCCTGCCACACCTTGATCGCGTAGACGATGCTCGCTACGATGAAAACCGGGAGCACGAACGGTATCAGCGGCCATGCGCCCAGGCCCAGGACTGGGATCGCGGCCGCCGCGCTGAGCAGCGTGCCGAGCCCGTACATCCCGACGTTGAAGCCGAGCGCCTGCCACGCCTGGCGCTTTACGAAATACGATCCCTTGCTGTCCAGCAGCGCGATGAGCGCCAGCGGCCAGAACGGGTACCCCAGCGCGACGACCGCGCGCGTCTCGGGGCGCACCGCCAGCGCGGCCGTCGGCCGCACCTGCGGCGGCGGGGGCTGTGGGGGTGGGGGCGCGGAGTACGCCGCCTGGTGTGGCGGCGGCTCGGCGTACGAGCCGTACGACTGCCCGACGCCGCCGTTGATCTGATTGGTCTGGCGCGCCGCGTCGATTCGCGCGGCCAGAACGCAGCCTGGGCAATCGCCGTTCTCGTTGCGGCACGTCGCGCAGACGGGCTTGTCGCAACCCCGGCACGGGGCGACCGACGGAACGGCGTTGTGATAGAAGCAATCCACGGTTGAGATGACCACCTCGCGGCTGGGGAATTCGCACCCAAGGTACTGTAGGGCCGCGGCGAAGGTTTCGTGGTGAACCCGATGTTGCGCCGGCTGGTGAACCCCACGTTCCGGCGACTGCTGCGCGAGGCGCGACCCTACTACGGCCGCCTCGCCATCGGGTCGCTCTTGGGCGTGGTCGCCGGAATCGTCCCGGTGACGATGGCGAAAGTTGCCGAGTATCTCCAGAGCGACGTCCTCGTTTCGCACCCGAATTGGGACGTGCTCGCGATCGTGATCGCGCTGATCCTGGGCTCTCAGATCCTCGGCAACGCGGCGTCGTACGGGCAGTCATACCTCACGGCGTACAGCGGCCAGAAGATGGTCGCAACGTTCCGGGCGCGCATGTTCGACCGCATCGCGCGGATGCCGCTGGCCGAGTTCGATCGCTGGCGCGCGGGCGAATTGCAGTCGCGCATGTCCGCCGACCTCGGCTTGATGACGGACGCCATCTCGATCTCGCTTCCGCAGTTCGTGCAGATCACGTTCACGTTCATCGCCGCGCTCGCGTACATGATCGCCCGCGACTGGTTCCTTTCGGTCATCTTGTTCATCGCGACGCCGATCATCGCGTACGTCGTGAGCAAGTTCAACAAGCTCATCGTGAGCGGGACGCGTCGCTCGCAAGAGCGCATCGCCGACCTGTCGAGCAACTTGATGGAAGTGCTCGCGAACGAACGTGTCGTCAAAGCGTTCCGCCGCGAGGACTTCGAGCGGGACCGGTTTGCGGCGGCGAACGAGCGATACTTCGCCGCATACATGAAGGTGACGCAGTTCAGCCAGACCCAGGCGCCGGTGCTGTCGCTGGTCGTGATGATCGCGCTGTGCGCGGTGATCGTTTTTACGGCGCGGGAAGTCTCGGTCGGCCACCTGACGCCGGCGACGGCGTTCGGATTCTGGTTCGCCACCGGGCTGCTCATCAACCCGATGAACCGCTTTTCGATCTTCTTCGGAGATTTCGCGCGCGCGTTCGTCGGTGCCGGGCGCGTGTTCGAGATCCTCGATTTGCCGGTCGAGCGCGACGACCCTCCCGATGCGATCCCGTTGCCGAACATCGTCGGC
>JALZBE010000471.1 GCA_030947665.1 Vulcanimicrobiota bacterium
ATCCGACACACGAAGTAGACGTCGCGCCGCAAGACACGCTGCACGGCAAAGACCCCCAGCTGGACGAGGCGCTGCGCCTGATCGAAGAGGCCATGGCGAACGCACCGAAGCGCCCGGAGTTCCCCGCGCGTCCGAACCGCGCGCGGCCCGATTGAACAGCGTAAGCATCTCGGCTATCTCATATGATTCCGAGTTCGCTTCGCCGTCTGCGCTGCCAGTCTTCAAAGTCGGACCATGAATCAGTTGCGTGGTCGATAAGGCGTTGAATCGAGATGCCGATGAAGCGGTCGATGTCGTCGAGCACATCGCGGGTGCTAGCGCAGGAGATGGCCGAGGTCGCGGGCGGGCACCGTTGCCGACGTGAGCGTGAGGAGCATGCCGACGGCGCGACTCTCGCCGCGCCGTCGTGCGATCCTCTATTTCCGCGAAAGGGTTTGCTTAGTGGAGCGTCTGCGTGGTCGCGTAGTTGGACCGCGTGTCGCCCGGGGCGAACTTCGAGTAGACGTCGACGCGCAGGAACGGCGCGACCGCGTCTTGCGCCGTGACGACCACGATGCGAGTGACGAAGCCCTGGTTGTACGTCGCGGAGCCGATCTTCCCCACTTTGATTGCGGGCGATGCCGCGTAGATCGTCAGCGGGCGCGTGCCCCAGTCGCACGGGGTCGGGCTGCACGGCGCCTTGATGTTGATCGTGTACGCGCCGGGTCCACCGCCGATGACGACGCTCGAGACGGTACCGCCGGCCGGGGCCGTCCAGTTGCCAAGCAGCGTCGACACGGCCGTCTGGGCGCTGCTCGAGACGGGCAGGAGGAGCCCGGCGCCCAGCGCCAGGGCTACGAGCGGCCGGAGCGTCCGGCTCAGGATCTGATTCATGATCGAATGTCTCCTCGAAAAGTGCGGGGACCCGGGGCCCCGCTCCATCCTGCGCCAGGCGACTTACGGCTTCCTTACTTCGGAGACTTACCGCGTGCTTCCGGCGTCCTTGACGCCCACCCCGGGGCCGTGATACGCTCCGCGAGCCGAAGCAGGACGCAGGGTTCGCAGGAACTCGTCGCCCTCACCGGATGCCCGCGGGCGATCCGGTCCTTCTCGAATAGCGGGGACCGCTTCGGCGTCTTCGCATTTTTTATGTTCTTTCCGGAGAGTTTGTCATAGCACGACCGTTACGCGTCAACGAGCAGATCAGAATCCGCCAAGTCCGTGTCATCGACGATGCCGGCCAGCAGCTCGGCGTCATTACCACCGAGGAAGCCCTCGGGATGGCGCGCAGCAAAGGCCTGGACCTCATCGAGGTGTCACCGACCGCGGTCCCTCCGGTCTGCCGTATTGGGGATTACGGTCGCCTCAAGTACGAGCAGTCGAAAAAAGACAAAGAGGCGCGCAAGAAACAGCGCAACTGGGAGTTGCGCGAAGTCAAGCTGCGTCCCAAGATCGACGTCCACGACTACGAAGTCAAAGCGAAGATGGCGGAACGCCTTCTTCTCGACGGCGGCAAGGTCAAGGTCACGATCATGTTTCGCGGACGCGAGATCACGTACACCGCGTTCGGGAAACGGCTGCTCGACCGAGTCGCCAAAGACCTCGAGAACAGCGCCATCGTGGAACGCGAGGCAAAGCTCGAAGGCAAGAACATGTTTCTCATCATGGCTCCGCGAGCCACCCCGCTCGGTCCGCCGCGGTTCGTCCACTTGAAGACGGATACGGCGCACCACGAAGCCGACACCGTCGTGCACGCCGAAGAAGAGCACCACGACGATGCCGCCGACGTAGCCGAGAGCACGGACACAACGGACGCGGTCGCCAACATCGGGGGAGCCAGTGCCTAAGATCAAGACGCACCGCAGCACCGCGAAGCGCGTGAAGGTGACCGGGAACGGTAAGGTCCTTCACCGCCACCAGTTCGACGGCTGCGGTCACATCCTCAGCAAGAAGACGCGCAAGCGCAAGCGGAACTTCCGCCGCGACCAACCGACGTTCAAAGGCGATCTGAAGCGTTTCGCGCCGCAGATCCCGTATCTGCTGTAGGAGACTGAGACATGGCTCGAATCAAACGCGGTCTCAACAAGATCAAGAACCGCCGCAAGGTGATGAAGCTCGTCAAGGGCTTCCGCGCGGCGCGCAGCCGCAACTACCGCGTCGCGAACGAAGCGCTGCTGCATTCGCTCAAGTACGCGTTCCGCGACCGCCGCGTGCGCAAGCGCGACTTCCGCGCGCTCTGGATCGCCCGCATCAACGCGGCGGCGCGCCGCGAGGGGTTGTCGTACTCGAAGCTCATGGCCGGCCTCAAGAAGTCCGGCGTGATCGTGAACCGCAAGGCCCTGGCCGACCTGGCCGTACACGACGCGGCCGCGTTCGGCCGCCTCACGGCCCTGGCAAAGGACGCGGTCGGCGCAGCCACCACGGCAGCGTAGCGCTCCGACGTAGGCATCGCGACATCCGAAAGGCGCCTCCGCGTGAGGCGCCTTTCTCTTTGTGGCCGTTCCGCCGGAATATCCTCAAGTAGCGGGCAAGCGTGCCGATACCTCACCCGTATGGATCAGATGAAGCCGGGTGAACTGATCACTGCGCTGGTTGACAGCGCGACGCAGAAGACGGCGCTGCGGCCACGAGACCTCATCATTCGCGGCGCGCTCGCAGGCGCGCTGCTCGGCGTGTCGAGCGCGTTCGCGACGTACGCCACGGTACAAACCGGATTGCCGATCGTGGGGGCGTTACTGTTCCCGGTCGGATTGGCGATCATCGTCCTGCTCGGCCTCGAGCTGGTCACCGGCGCCTTCGGGATCATGCCGGTGGGCCTTCATGCACGCAGCGTGAAGCCGTCGGCGATCGCGCGGAACTGGAGCTGGATATTCGTCGGCAACCTGTTCGGCTCGCTCGTGTTCGGCATGCTGCTCGCGGTTGCGCTGACCACGGCGATGCACGCTCCCGACAAGACCGGACTCGCCAACAAGCTCATCCTCGCGGCGACGGCCAAGACCGTCGGCTACCAGCACGCCGGCGCGGCCGGCATGTTCACGGCGTTCGTCAAGGCGATCCTGTGCAATTGGCTGGTATGCCTGGGCGTCGTGCTCGCGATGTCGTCGCGTTCGACGATCGGCAAGATCGTGGCGTCGTGGCTCCCCGTCGCGATCTTCTACGCGCTGGGCTTCGAGCACGCCGTCGTGAACATGTTCCTGAT
>JALZBE010000081.1 GCA_030947665.1 Vulcanimicrobiota bacterium
GGCGTTTTCGTTCGCAGCGACGCCTTTAGCGGACCCGGGTCATCTTCACGATGCGCACCGGCGGTGCGAGCATCTCGCCGTTCGCGTGCGAGCGCTGGATTTTGCGCACGATGTCGGCGCCGCGAATCACCTTGCCGAACGCGGCGTAGCCCGGACCGGTCGGACCGCCTGCATCCAAGAAGCGGTTGTCGCCGATGCACAGGAAGAACTCCGTCGAGCCGGAGTTCGGATCGGACGTGCGCGCCATCGAGATCGCGCCGTCGGTATTGTGCAGGCCCGTCTTGCTCGTGGACTCCAGCGGGATCGGGCGGATCATCGGATTGGGCGCCTGCGGGTTGAGCCCGCCCTGAATGACCTCGATCTTCGAGGCCGGTTCGTTGGCCGTGCTGACGGTCCGGTAGAACGCCGTCCCGTTGTACGTGCCGGCGTCGACATAGTGCAAGAAGTTCGCGGTCGTGCCGGGTGCGCGCGCGGCGTCGAGCCGCACCACGATGGTGCCGAGCGAGGTTTGGATCGCTACGTCGACCGGTGCGGGCGCGCGGGACGCGGCCTGCGAGGAAGTTGTCGTTGCGAGCAGCGTCGCGCAGAGCGCGAGCAACGTGACGAAGCGCATGGCGGGCCCGTTCGTTCGGTGACCGGGCGTCTCCCGGCAGGGGTACGGCGGTGTGACGGCCGAGCAGGCAGCGTGGTTCGACGACCGTGAGCGCCTCACTGCATTTCGGCGACGTCGTGCGCGATGCGGACACGCTGCGCGAGCGCGGTGTGCGGCTCGCCGGAGGCTTGCGCCGGCTCGGCGTTCGCGAAGGTGATGTCGTCGCGGTGCTGCTACGCAACGACCCGGTGTTCGCCGACGTGATCCACGCGTGCCGGATCGCGGGCGCGTATTACTGTCCGCTGAACTGGCACTTCACGCCGAGCGAGCTCGGGTTCATCCTCGATGATTGTGGTGCGCGCGTCGTGATCGGACATGGCGATTTGCTCGCAGCGGCAGCCGACGTGCTTCCGTCCAGCGCGACGGTGCTGCGTGCCGGCGGCGGCAACGCGGACGCCGGCGCGAATGCGTTCGTCGATTACGAGGCGTGGCTCGCGGTGCAGCCCGCGTACGACGGTCCCGTCGTTTCGCCGCGCGGGTTGATGGGCTACACGTCCGGCACGACGGGCCGGCCGAAGGGCGTGCTGCGCGAGCCGGTGCCGATGGACGCGCTGCCGGCGCAGCAGGCCGCGCTGCGCGAGCTGGTGCGTTCGGTGTACGGCATCGAGGACGGTTGCCGCACGGTGCTGTCGGCGCCGCTCTACCACAGTGCGCCCGCGTCGATCGCGCAGCACACGCTGCTGTACGGCGAACGGCTCGTGCTCGCGCCGCGCTTCGACGCGGAGGAGACGCTCGCGCTGATCGAGCGGCATCGCGCCGACGTCACGTATCTCACGCCGACGATGTACGTGCGGCTGCTGCGGCTGCCCGACGCGGTGTGGAACCGGTACGACACGTCGTCGCTGCGCTTCGTCGCGTCGACCGGCGCGCCGTGCGCACCGGACGTCAAGCGCGCCATCATCGCGCGGCTCGGGCCGGTGGTGCACGAAACGTACGCGTCCACCGAGGCGGGGCTCATCACCGTCGCGTCGTCGGCGGACGCGCTCGCGCGGCCCGGCACCGCGGGGCGGCCCGCCGGGTCGGCGCAGGTGCGCATCTACGACGACGCAGGGCAGGCGTGCGCGCCGGGCGAGATCGGAACGATCTACGGCCGCCAGCCGGCCTACCCGGACTTTACCTACCACAACTTGCCCGATGCGCGCCGCGCGATCGAGTGCGACGGGCTCGTGACGCTGGGCGACGTGGGCTACCTCGACGCCGATGGCTATCTGTTCGTGTGCGACCGCGGCGCGGACATGGTGCTCTCGGGCGGCGTGAACATCTATCCCGCCGAGATCGAGCACGCGCTGCTGCGGCTGCCGGGCGTGCTCGACTGCGCGGTGATCGGCGTGCCCGACCCGGAGTTCGGCGAACGTCTGCACGCGCTCGTGCAGCCCGAGCCCGGCGCGGAGCTCGTGCCGGAGCAGCTCGCCGCTCAGTTGCGCCGCGTGCTCGCCGGTTACAAGGTGCCGCGCACGTTCACGCTGGCGCAGTCGCTGCCGCGTGACGACAACGGCAAGATCGCGAAGCGGCGGCTACGCGAAGAATTCGCGAGCGAGCGCCGCGACGCCGGCGAGGGCGCCCGGCTCGAACGGTGATCGCAACCCGGCGGACTCGACCAGGCTGAGAAACGGCAGCTCGCCGCCGCGCTCGCACAGCGCGACGTAGGTCGCGACCGCGCCGGCATGATCGCGAAGCGAGCGCGACCACAGCTGCAGCGCGCAGCACATCGCCAGCCCGTAGTCGATGTAGTAGAACGGGAACGCGTAGACATGCCGCTGGCGCTGCCACAACCCGCCCGCAACGATGTGCGGTATGTCGCCGGAGTTTCGCCACGGCAGATACCGCCGCTCGAGCTGCTTCCACAGCGCGCGGCGCTGCGCGGGGCTCGTGTCCGGCTCGGCGTAGACCCGCTCTTGAAACTCGTCGATCGCCGCGATGTACGGCAGCATCAAAAGCTGCGTGGCCAAATGCTGCGCCCGAAAACGGCTTGCGTCGTCGCCGAAGAAACGCTCGTACTGCGGGTCCGTCAAGAACTCCAGCGACATCGAATGAATCTCGCCGGCTTCGGCGGTGGGGATAAGATATTCCAGCGCGGGCTTGTGACGCGCTGCATAGTCCTGGAACGCGTGGCCCATCTCGTGCACGACGCTCGTCACCTCGCGGCTGGCGCCGTTGACGTTCGCGAAGACGAACGGCAGCCCGAGCGTCGGGAAGGACGTGCAGAACGCGCCGCTCGATTTGCCGTCGCGCGCGACGAGGTCCGTCAAGCCCTGGTCCGCCATCAGGTCGACGAACGCGCCGAGCGCGGGATGCAGCGCGGCGAACGCCTCGCGCAGCGTCGATAGGATCGCGTCCGCGGACGCCGGCGCGCGCAAGCGGCCGCGCGCGTCGAAGACTTGCTCGTCCCACGGCATCAGCGCCGGTATGCCGAGCGCGTGGGCTTGACGGGCGGCGATCTCTTGGGCGAGCGGCACGATCTCGGCGTGAATCTCCGCGCGAAAGCGCGCGACATCCACGGCGTCGTAGTCGGTGCGCCCCATGCGCCGGTACGCGAGCCCGGTGTACGTCGCGAGGCCGAGCTTGCCCGCCATCGCGGCGCGGAGGTGGACGAGTTGATCGAATATCTCGTCCAGCCGCGTTGCGTTTGCGCGGAAGAAGCTCCACGTCGCTTCGGAGGCGGCGCGGCGAATTGCACGGTCATCGTCTTCGGCGAACCCTGCCATGGCCGCGAGGGGAAGCGACTCGCCGCGGAAGCCGACACGCCCCCGGCCGAGCAGCGCCGTGTATTCGTTGACGAGCTCGGCTTCCGCGACAAGATCGTCGCTGAGTACGTCGTCGAAGCTCGCGACATCGTTCTCCCAGCGCCGGAACAGATAACTCCCCAGCGTGCGTTCCAACGCCGGCCGGTGTGCGCTCGTCAGCAGGATGCGTTTGATCTCGGCGTCCCTATGCTCGGTGAGCACGTTCAGCTCGTTCAGCGCATCGACGTCAGCGCGTGCCTGCCCGTCGCCCGTGTTTTGGTGGAAGCGCAGCTCGACGAGCGCCTTCCAACTCGCGAACGAGCGGCGCTCGGATTCCCACGCGGTGAAGAACGCGTGCGCATCGTTATCGGACGCGACGCGCTCGAGCTGCACGCTCAGCGCGTCGTACGCCCGCCGCAGCGTCTCGGCATTGGGCGGAGCGGACGCGATTGCGGTGAGAGCTCCGGTCGCTGCAGTCCCGCGGGCGGATGCGTTCATGCGCTCCGATTTTATCGCCGTGTCGAAAAGCTCCCGTTGCGGCAGTCCACGGAAGCGCGCGCGGCGAAGCGGATTCGCGATGAAGCGTCAGCGCACGGCCGCCATAGCGTCATGACGATCGGCAACCTGCCGGCGCAGCTCGCGTCCGAGCGGCCTGATCTCTTGGCGCCGTCCGTTATCGATGCGGTGCGCGCGTTGGACGCGAGCGTGCCGGCGGATGCGCTGTGGGTGGCGGAGATCGATCCGCAGCTCGCGGACACCGCGGCGTTCTGCGAGCGCTACGGCGTGCGCATGGACCGCTCGGCAAACTGCGTCGTGCTCGCCGCGCGGCGCGAAGGGCGCAGTTGGTACGCCGCGTGCGTCGTGCTCGCGACGACGCGCGCCGACGTGAACGGCCTGGCGAAAAAGTATCTGGGGGCGAAGAAGATCTCGTTCGCCGCGATGGACGCCGCGACGGCGGCGACGCGGATGGAGTCCGGCGGCATCACGCCGTTGGGGCTGCCGCCCGAATGGCCGATCCTCGTCGACGCTGCCGTCGCAGCCGCCGACCGCGTCGTGATCGGCAGCGGCGTGCGCCGTTCGAAGATCTCGCTGCCCGGTTCGGCGCTCGCGGGTTTGCCGAACGCGGTGGTGCTGACCGATCTCGGCCGCCCGCCGGCGTAGACGCACCCGCGCCGCGCGCGTTCACACGGCGTTGTACGCGTCGCCGCTCGTGTAGCGGCCGTCGGGCCCGAGCACCAGGACCTCGACGACCGTCTTGCCGGTGACGTTCGTGCGGTAGAACAGCGCTAAGCCGTTGACGCCGGCGTGGGTTTCGATGAGATCGAAATGCAGGTCGGGCGCGCGCTGCAAGCCTTTGCCCCAGTACGCGCGCACGGCCGCTTTGCCATGAACGGTCCCCGATGCTTCGCCGGTGACGAGCGAAACGTACGGCGACGACATCGTGAAGTCGTCCGTGTAGTGCGACAGGATGCGGTCGAGGTCGTGCGAGTTCCACGCGGCGATCCACTCGTCCGCGCGGCGCGTCGCTTCTTCGGAATCCATTGCTTTACGGCGACGAGAGCTCGACCAATTGGTCGAAGCTCGGGCCGATGTTGACGATGTAGAGCAGATTGGGCCCTTGCGCCGACGTCTCGGACAGGTTGCTCGCGAACGGCATCGCCGTCGTTCCGGCGTTCCACGTATTGCTCGCCGGGTCGTAGAAGTACACCGAATTGACCGACGGGGTGCCGCTGCCCGGATAGCCGCCGGCGGCCCAGATGCGGCCGTTGATCACGGCGGCGTGCTGGTAGCGCAACGGCGTCGGGAGCGGTGCGACGGTCGTCCAGGCATCGTTCAGCGGATCGTAGCGTTCGACGGTCGTGACGGCCGCCTGCGTCTGGCTCCGTCCGCCGATGACGTAGATGAAGCCGTTCAGCGAGGCGACGGCGACGTCGTCGCGCGGCGTCGGCATGGGGGCCAAGTCGGTCCAGGAGTCGGAGTCGGGGCTGTACGACTCGGGGATGGCAACGAGGTTGCCGCCGCTGTCGTCGCCGCCGAAGGCGAAGAGACGCCCACCGGAGGAGAGCGCGCGATGGCGGATCCGCGCGTGGTTCATGTGCTGGAAGCTCGTCCACCCGATCGGCGGAATCACCGCAGGGCAGACGGTGGGGGGAACATCGGGGGGCTGGCCCGGGTTGGGCGTGCAGCTCGGTGTCGGATCGTACGCCTCATTGGTATCGACGACGTTTCCGCCCGCGTCGCTGCCGCCGACCACGAAGAACTTGCCCTGCAGCGCGTCGCCCGAGACCAGGGTGCGCGGGACGTTCATGTTCGCCAAGGTCGTCCAGGTGGCCGTCGACGGATCGTATGACTGCGTCGAGCCCGTGTTCGTAAACGTCCCACCGGCGGTGCCGCCCGCGACGTAGAGGATGGTGCCTATGACGCCCGCGGCGCCGTTCTTGCGCGCGAGGCCCGTCGGCGTGCGCGTCTTGAACGTGGTGCCGGGGACGCTCTGGACGGTGAACGCGAGGATGACGGCGGAAAGACCGTCGCCGGGCGACGCGCCCGAGGTGTTGGCCGGCGTCGCGGTCAGCGTGATCTTCGCGGAGACGTTCACCGCGTGCGGCGTGATCGTAAGCGTGTTGCCGCTCAGCGATGCAGTGAAGTTCGTGTTGTTGCTGCTGGTGGCGCTCAAGACCGGTGCGCCCGGCGCGGTGACGGGGATGCTGCTGCCGTGCGAGTCGGGGACGACGACGCCGAAGTTCGTCGGCGACGTACCGGTGATCGTCGCCGTGCACGTGGCCGAGATGTCGCTCGCACCGCTGATGACCGAGCTCGTGCAGTTCGCGCCGGTCGCCGCGGTGACTCCGGCCGGCGGAAACACGGTGAACGCGCTCGAGTTCGCGTCGAGCGTGAACGTGAACGTGTTGATCACGCCCTGTTGCACCGACGCGACGGCGCGCTGCTGCGAGATGATGTTGCCGGTCGCGTTGCCGCCGCTGAAGCCGTCGTAGGTGGCGATGGTCAGCGAGTCGTCTCCGATCGGGAGGTTGATCGTCTCGGTGCACTTGATGTTGCCCGCGTTCGCCGGGTCGGGGCCGCACTGGCCGGGTGTGTTCGGGGTCTGAGCCGTCGAGGTGACCTGAATGGTCGTCGTCTGCGGGAGCCCGCCGGGCGGCGTGACGGGGGCGTGCGTGCTGGGGTTGTTGACCGCCGTGAGCGTGACTTTGATCGCGGCGGTGGCGGAGGTGATGTACTGCGGCTGCCGCCCGTTCGACTGTACCGCCCGCTTCTTCGCGCTCGGGTTTTTCGGGACGATGAACGTCAGCGTGACGGGGGCGGTGCCGGGCGGTGCCGTCTGCGTGGTGCCCGAGACCGCGGCCGGGACCGCGTGCGAGCTTCCGCCTCCGCCGCCGCAGCCGGCGAGGAGGACGGCTACCGTCAAGAAGGCCGCGGCGGTACGACAAACGTTCAACACGGGCACCTCAAACGCAAAGCGCGACGGACGCGAGCCTGGGAAGCTCCCTCTCAGAGGGCGCTCGACGGCTAGGATGCTTCGTTACTTATCAGCAGACCGTCTGCCCTTCCGCTTGGCACAGGAAAGGCACCCGGGCGCCGGCCAATGGGCCGCGGATGCGATTCGTCGTGGTTGCCCTCGTCGTGCTGGTCGTCGCCGCAGGCGCGTACGCGCCGCGAGCCGGAGCCCAGGAGATGGGGGCGTCGGTCTCGACGCCGTTCCGCCATGACATCGACGGGCGATGCGACCGGCTGGAGCATGCCCCCGCGAACAGCTGGACCCACTTCGAGCGCATCGCGGGCCGCCCGGGCGCGACGCCGCGCTGGGCGCGGCAGATCAGCGGAAAGCCCGCGGCAGGGGCGGCGCAATCGCAGGACGAGACGCTCCCCGCCGGGACGTTCGCGCACGTCGTCCAGAGGAACGGCCACGTGGTGTTCGTGTCGTTGTGGCAAACCGCGGGCAACGGCGACGACGGCGGGACCACGACGTACTGCTACGCCGGCGACCGCCTCATCCGGATGCGCACCCAGCAGGTCGTTGCGAACACGACGGGGACGCTGACGCGCACGAGATACTACGACGGCGGCAAGCTGCTGACGCACAGCGAGCAGAAGACGAACTTCACCGGCGAGGAGCTGAACCGCCCGCTCCACGTGCGCGATACGCCGCCGGTGTACATGCGGCCGTCGGCGCTGCCGTTCGCCTCGCTCTTGGCGAAGCGCCGCTCCGGCGCGTAGACGCGGCATGCGTCGCGCCGGTTCGGTCTGCGCCGCCGCCGGTACGGTGATCTGCCTCGCAGCTCCCGCGTTTGCCCAGCCGAACATCGCGGCGGCGGATGCGGCGATGGCTGCGATCGTGGCGAATACCGGAGCGCCCGGCACCGGGCTCGCCGTCGCGGACCAGGGCCGGCTCATCGACGTGCGGGGATTCGGTTTCGCGAACGTCGCCGCGCAGACGCCCGTGGGAGCCGACACGATGTTCGCGCTCGCGAGCTGCTCCAAGCCGATCACGGCGATGGCGGTCATGAAGCTCGTCGACGACGGCAAGATCACGCTACGAACGGCCGCGTCGTCGTGAACAAAATCGGAAAAGGCGGCACGCCGGCCGGCGGCTGGGTGCTGTCGCCGGCCGACATGGTGCGCGTGCTCGTCGCATACGACGCGGGCGTGTACCGGCTCAACGGAGATCCGAACGCCGTCTTCTACGGGAAGAACGGCGGCATCACCGGCTCGAGCACGTGGGTCGAGCACCTCCCCGACGGCATCGTGTTCGCTGCGTTCTACAACGGCGGCAACGGCCGCGGCGCGCACCGCGCGGGCCTGGTGACGCTCGAGCACGCGCTGGACGGTCGCTAGCCGACGCGCAGCTCGCGCGCGCCGTTGTTCTGCGGCGCGTATGCCGGCAGCACGACGGTGAACGTCGTGCCCGTGTCCGCGCCGCTGTGCATGCGCACGGATCCGCCGCCGCGCGCGGCCGCGCG
>JALZBE010000472.1 GCA_030947665.1 Vulcanimicrobiota bacterium
GACGGAACGTTTCCGCCGGGATTCGCCGGATTTTCGTCCGGCTTCACGGCGTTTGCCGTGACGCCGGTCGCCGGGACGTACACGCTCACGGTGACGGTTCCGGGCGACCTGCCCGGCGCCGCACCCGCCGCGGTGAAGACCGCGTCCGGAACGCTCGCGACCGTTGCGGGCCTTCCGCCGGAAGCGATGCCCACGGCGGCGAAGCTGCCGAACGGTGCTGCGTCGTTCACGGTCGCTCCGCGGCCGGCCGGCGTCACGCATCAGATCCTCTACGTGGTCGACTCGAACGCGAACAACGGCTTGACCTTTTACTCGATCGATGCCACCGGCGGTGGAGCGTACGTCCTGTCGTCGACAGCGGGTCCGACGCTGCCGAACGGGCAGCACACGGCACCGTTTTCGGCGGGCGACACCGTCTTCGCGTATGTCGTCGGCTCCGACTACGACATCTTGGCACTTGCGCCGCCCGGAAACGTGCAGCAAGCCCCGGCGCTGCCGCCGCAGGCCGACATCACCGTGTCGGCGGTCGGGGGGATCCCGACCTATTAGAACCCTGCCGGCCGCGAGCGCGAAATGCGCGGACCCACGAAACAAGAAGGGCGGCCCGGAGAACCGGGTCGCCCTTCGACGTTGGGTCGGCGTGTGCGGTGACTACGGCAGTCCTGCCGCGGGGGCGACAATTGCGGACGTCGTGACGTCGGCTTGCCCGACCCCGTTGACGATCGCGGGCGTTTGCGACAAGCTGTTCGGCGCGCCGGCCGCGAAAGCCGGATAGTCGAATCCGACCGCGTACAGGCGGTACCGGTCGCCGGTGCAGACGGACTTGACGTTGGTCTGCGAACCGAACCGCGGCCCGAGGTTCGCGGGCAGCAAGAAGGTCTGCAGCCCGGTCGTCGTCGTGCGGAACGTGTAGTACGCCGGCGCGCCGTTGGAGCCGGGGTAGCACAAACCGTCGCGGTCTTGGAGGATGATCAGCGCTTCGGTCACGCCGGGCGGGACAGTTGCTGTAATCGTCGCGCTCCCCGTGACGTGGGGTGTCGGGACGGAGGTGTCGACGTCGAACACGACCGACGGCGTGGGGAAGATCGGCAACAACGCCAGCGAGGTGAGATTGGCCGATGCCGAGACGTTCGCTGAGGTCGGGACGCCCGCGGACGTGAACCCGGTCGGCACGTTGAGCGTGAGCGTGTATGTGCCCACCACGGGCGTCGGCCCCAGGAAGTCGGTGAACCCCGTCGGGTAGCCTTGGAACCCCGACGGGAACGTGCCGTCGCGGACGTTGGGGTACGCGGGCGGCCCACCGATGTACGCGACAGCGGTCGAGGAGCTCGGGATCGTGGCATACGGCGAGACTGTTCCGGCGGCGTAGATCGGCAGCGCGTACCGCGCGAACGAGACACCACCGCCGGTGGTCGAATTATCGGGCTGCAAGCCGTACGCGAAGGCACCGCCGTTGACGTTCAACGTCGTCGGTGTCGGCGCCGTACCCGCCGGAATTGGCTGGAGCGACCCGGAGATGAGATTGGTTCCCGAATCGTTGCCGGCTTGCGCCGCCGGCGCGGTGTTGACGAACCCTACCGGGCCGGCGATCGTGGGCGTGTTGAGCAGCGTTCCATCGAGCCCGTTCGGCTGCCGATAGGTGACCACGGTGTTGAGGTTCACCGCGGCACTGGCACCGATTCTGGCCGTGCCGACCGCGAACTGAAGTTTATTGGCGTTGATGACATCGACGGCTTGCTGGGTGGGCGGCACCCCGGTTTGACCCGCGGTGCAGCCCGTCAGCGTCGCCGCAATGCCCAGCACCATGAGGCTGGACTTGCGGTTCAAGATCGGCTCCTAGAGTGACATCTGGTAGTAGAAACGATACGACAACGGCTGAATCTCGGGTCGCAGAAAGTACGCGCTCTGCCCGAAGCGCTCGGGCCCGTAGTTGACGAAGCCGAGCGTCGGGAAGTTCACGGCGCCTGTCGTCTGCCCCGTTTGCGGACCGGCGATGCCCGTTGCTACCGGCTGGTAGCGCGAGGCGAGAACCGGTTCGTTGTAGATGTTGCCGAAGAGGTTTGCGAGGACGAGTCCGAACGTGCTGCGCGAGCCGGGCTTCGCGTATTCGAAGTTGAGGTTCGCGTTCAGCCGCGCGTGCGAGAGTACGCCGCCCGCGAGGGAGGTTTCCGCCGTGCCGCGCGTCGCGACGATGTTCGGGTTGAACACCGAACCGGGATTGGTCGGGCTCACGTACTGCGTCACCTGGCTCGTCGTGCCGGCGTTGGCGATGACGCCTTGACCGGGCACCGACGCGTTGGTGTTGGGGATGAAGTACGCGGCGTTGTTGACGAACGCCGAGGTCAGCGTCCCCGCCCCGATCGGATAGCCCTTGTCGTACGTGACGATCGGATTGATGCGCCAGCCGCTGCGCGTGCGGTACGCGATGCCGAGCTTCGCGTACAGCGGCGAGAGATAGCCCGCCTTGTAGAGCGCGCCCGTCGCCAGCGACGACTGCGGGATGCTCGGATAGAAGTCTTCCGTCTGCCCGAGGTAGCCCGGCGGCACGTTCTGCAGCCGGTTGGTGTACGTCATCGCCAGGAAGCCGGAGAAGCCGTACGCCGCATCCTTGGTGAGCAGCAGCTCGACACCCGTCGTCTTGTCGATCCCGGCGTTATTCAGGGTCGACGGGCCGAGCTGAGCGGCACCGGTGATCGGATCGACACCGATGATCGGATTCGTGTAGACGCCGACGTTGTAGCCGCGCTTGAAGAAAGGCGAGATCTTCAGCCCGACGTTGCCGCGGAACAAGTGCTGGTACGACATGTCGAAGTTGTTGTACGTCGCGGGCAGCACATTGAACGACTCGGGTCCCAGGAAGGCGACCTGCTCGTCGTGCAGCTGCTGTGCGTAGTTCGAGCACGTGCTCGTAAATGTCGGCGGACCGCAATACGTCGCCGGCAAGCCGGTGTGCGAATCACGCGACGGGATGCCGCGGTATTCGTTGTAGGTGAGGAGCGGCGTATTGAGGCTGCCGGCGGGGATGAACTGCACGGAGCGGCCGTACGAGGCGCGGATGGCGTCGTTCGTCCCGAACTGGTACGAGAACGCGAAGCGCGGCTCCGTCACGCGCGGATGCTTCGCGGCGTTGGTGGCAACGCCGTTGTCGTTGATGATCTGGTAGTCGGAA
>JALZBE010000473.1 GCA_030947665.1 Vulcanimicrobiota bacterium
GCGTTCGCACGGGCGACGCGCGGCGGTCCGCGCTTTGAGACGCACGTCGCGGCGCGCCTCGCAGCGCCGTATCTGCGGGGCCGCGCCGCCGCGCCCAAAGCGGACGCGCAGCTCGAGCCGCTGACGGCGCGTGAGCAAGAAATCCTCGAGCTCCTGGCCGCCGGGCTCACCAACCGCGAGATCGCCCAGCGCCTGGTGGTTTCGGCGCGCACCGTCGAGACGCACGTGGCCCGCGTGACCGGCAAGCTGGGGGTCAACTCGCGCGCCCGGGCGGTTGCCCGAGCGGTAGCGCTGGGGATCGTCGCGCCGCCCGCCGCCGCGATCTGAGGCTGGGCGCCCGGCGGCGAGGGGAATCCTCGGCGCCGGGCGAGAGTACCACACCCTGTGATCCGGCGCGGCGCGAAAACCCCGATCTTCCTGACGGTCGCCGCGCTCGGCGTCGTGTTCGGCGACATCGGAACCAGCCCGCTGTACACGCTCAAGCTGTGCCTTGGCCTGGCCGGCTCGAAGGGCGGCCTCGACGACGTGCTCGGGATCTGCTCGCTGCTCTTCTGGGCGCTGGTGATCGTGGTCTGCATCAAGTATGCCACGTTCATCACGCGCGTCGACCACGAAGGCGAAGGCGGCATCCTCGCGTTGCTGGCGCTCGCCACGGGCGGTCGCCTGCAGGGCGCGATGATCCGGGGCAGCGTCCTGACGATCATCGTGATCATCGGCTCGTCGACGATGATCGGCGACGGCATCATCACGCCCGCCATCTCGGTGCTGTCCGCCGTCGAAGGGCTCGCGATCGCGTCCACCGCGTTCGAGCCGTACGTCGTGCCCATCTCGCTGATCGTGATCGTGGGGCTCTTCGCGCTCCAGCGCAACGGCACCGAACGCGTCGGCTCGCTGTTCGGCCCCGTGATGCTGATCTGGTTCGTCACGATCGGCCTGCTCGGCGCGCAGGCGATCGTGCACCATCCCGAAGTGATGCACGCGCTCGACCCGCGCTACGCGCTGCATTTCGCGACGCACAACGGCTTCGTGGGCTTCACCATCCTCGGCGGCGTCGTGCTGGCGGTGACCGGGGTCGAAGCGATGTACGCGGACCTGTCGCACTTCGGGCGCGGGCCGATCGTCACGGGTTGGTACACGCTCGTGTTCCCGGCGCTGGTGCTGAACTACTTCGGCCAGGGCGCGAACCTGCTCGCCGACCCGCGCAGCA
Organism: Vulcanimicrobiota bacterium; assembly: GCA_030947665.1. Taxonomy (GTDB): domain Bacteria; phylum Vulcanimicrobiota; class Vulcanimicrobiia; order Vulcanimicrobiales; family Vulcanimicrobiaceae; genus Vulcanimicrobium. Next base: position 1,208 of record JALZBE010000473.1, read on the forward strand.
TCGCGAACCCGTTCTACTCGCTGGCGCCGTCGTGGGCATTGATCCCGATGGTGATCCTCGCGACGATGGCGACGGTCATCGCATCGCAAGCGCTCATCTCGGGGACGTTCACGCTGATCGAACAGGCGATCGCGCTCAACCTCGCGCCGCGCGTGCTGGTGCAGCACACGTCGCACCGGTACAAGGGCCAGGTGTTCGTGCCGTCGATCAACCGCTGGCTCGGGATCGGCTGCGCGATCCTGGTGGTGGGCTTCCGCTCCAGCGATTCTCTCGCCGCCGCGTACGGCGTCGCGATCGGGTTCACGATGCTCTGCACGTCGCTCACGTACTTCGTCGTGATCACGAAGGTGCTGCACTGGAACCGCGGCCTTTCGCTCGCGCTCGTCACCGGCTTCGTGATCGTCGACGGCAGCCTCATCCTCGCGTCGCTGCCGAAGGTGCTGCACGGCGGCTGGATCCCGCTCGCGATCGGCGGCACGCTGGTGCTGATGAGCCTGACGTGGCTCGAAGGGCGCCGTTCGCTGACCAAGGCGCTCGCCGAGCAGCAGATCCCGATCGAGACGGTGCTCGAGAAGCTGCCCGCGGGGATGGGCGAGCACGGCACCATGGTGTTCCTCACGCCCGACCCGCGCGGCGTGCCGTTCTTGGCGCGCCACCGCTGGATCCGCGACCGCGCCCAAGAGGAACGGCTCGTCGTGCTCAACATCGCGCGCGCCCCGACGCCGTATCTCCTGACCGATTTCGATCGGGTGACCGTCGAGCGCATGTCGCTGCGATTGGTGCGCGTCGTCGCGCGCTTCGGATACATGGAGGCGCCGGAGATCGGACCGATCCTGCGCTCGTGCGAAGCGTTCGGGCTGCACTTGGACCGCGACGACACGTCGTTCTTCTACGCCAACCCGAAGATCGAGCCGGCACCCACCGGCGGCATGCCGGGCTGGCGGCGCGAGCTCTTCGCCGCGCTGCAGCGCAACGCTCGCCCGCTTCCGGACGATCTGCACATTCGTGCCGAGCGGCGCGTCGAGCTCGGCGTCACGGTCCTCATGTGAGCGGATCGCTCCGCTGAACGGGTAGCCTTCGGAGGATGGACGCCGACCCCAACGCCCGCACGCGATCTTCGGCACCCGGGCCGCTGCACGAAGCGCGGCTCGGACCGCTCGCGCTCGCGGCGCTGGGCGTGGTGTTCGGCGACATCGGCACCAGCCCGCTGTATGCGTTCAAGCAGTGCTTCACGGCGGGCCGCGGCTTCACGCCGACACCCGACAACGTGCTCGGCATCCTGTCGCTCATCACCTGGGCGCTGATCCTCGTGGTGTGCGTGAAGTACGCCTCCGTGGTGCTGCGCGCCGACAACGGCGGCGAGGGCGGGACGCTCGCGCTGCTCGCGCAACTGCGCCCGACCAGCCGGGTCGGGATCCCGGCGCCGCTCACCGTCGTCACGTACATGCTGCTGTTCGCGGCCGGCATGGTGTTCGGCGACGGCGTGATCACCCCGGCGATCTCGGTGCTGTCGGCAGTCGAAGGCATCGGCGTCGCGGCGCCCGCTGCGGAGCGCTTCATCGTGCCGCTCACCGCGGGCATCCTCATCGGCCTGTTCCTGGTTCAGTCGCGCGGCGCGGGGAAGATCGGTGCGGTGTTCGGGCCGGTGATGGTGCTGTGGTTCGGCGCGCTCGCGCTCGCCGGCGCCTTCGGGATCGCGCACGACCCGCGCGTGCTGGCCGCGTTCAACCCGCTGTACGCGCTCGCGTTCATCGCGCACCACCGCGTCGCCGCGATCCTCGTGCTCGGCGCGGTGGTGCTGTGCGTGACCGGCGTCGAAGCGATGTTCGCCGACCTCGCGCACTTCGGCCGCCGCGCGATTCGCCTGGCGTGGTACGCCGGCGTGTTTCCCGCGCTGCTGCTGAACTACTACGGCCAAGGCGCGCTGACGCTGATCGACCCGAACGCGCTCAAGAGCCCG
>JALZBE010000474.1 GCA_030947665.1 Vulcanimicrobiota bacterium
ATACGTCTGCCGCGCCGGCCGCGAAGGATGCAGCACGATCCGCTCGGGTCCGGTGCGCAGCGTTCCGCCCGTGCCGCCGGCGTAGAACGGTGTCGCGAGCGCCGAACCGTCGGGGCGAGGCGCGTACAGCGTGCCGGAGCCGTCGTACCCGTGCACGACCAGATACGCGTCGTCACCGATCGCGGCTGAGAAGCGCAGCCAAAGCGTCGCGCCGCGCCGTGGCGCGCGCGGATTCTCCGACACGAGCCGCGAGCTGAACGGCGCCTCCATGACCCCCGACAACGCCCGCGCCCCCGAGCCGTCCCAGTACGCCGCCGCGGTCAGCGGCGTGCGCGAGGGCGCGACGCGCTCCGCGTTCGGCGACGCTCCCGCGGCCGGTGCGAACGCGACGAGCGCGCCTACCAGGAGCGTCATCGCGGCCGCGAAGCGAGTCAGGGGCCTGGACACGTTGGCCTTTCTGGTCAATGGATGCCGCCGGTGGTCGGGGTGGGCCTCGGCGTCGGCCTGGGTGTCGGCGTCGGCTTGGGCGTCGGGGTCGGCACCGGCGTCGGGGTCGGGACCGGCGTCGCGGTCGGCACCGGCGTCGGGGTCGGCGAGGGCGTTGGCTTGGGCGTCGGCGTGGGGACCGGCGTCGGCGTCGGCGTGGGCGTCGGGATGGGCGTCGGCGTCGGGATCGGCGTCGCCGTCGGGACCGGCGTCGGTTTGGGTGTCGGGGTGGGCACCGGTGTGGCGGTAGGCACCGGCGTCGGCGTCGGCACCGGCGTCTTCGTGGGTACCGGTGTCGGCTTGGGCGTCGGGGTCGGCACCGGCGTCGGGGACGGCGTCGGCGACGGGGTAGGCGATGGTGTGTAGATCGGCGGCGGGGACGACGGATTGTAGGTCGACCCGGGGACCGGCGACGGCTGGCCAACCGGGTAGTCGCACGACGCGGCATCCAACGGTGCGCGCGGCGGCACGTTCGGCAGCGGGTCGGTCGTGCCGGCTGCCGCGGTGTCTTTGGAAGGGTCCAGCGCGCGCTCGATGGTGTTCGCGTAGACGCTCGGCAGGCAGCGGCCCACCGTCGAGAGGTCGGGGGAACGGTAGAAGCGTTCTGTCGCGGTAGCGGTTCCACCGTAGGACGCGTATGACGTCGGGATGTCCGCCGTCACTGTCGGATCGCTCTCCAGCACGATGAACGCGTGCGAGAGCCCGTCGCCCGACATGATCGCGTTCGCCGGCGTGCACGACGCGGTGAGGCCGCGTGGCTGGAAGAACTTCGCGATTGCGACCGTCTGACCGGCGATGTCGGAACCGCCGCTGAGCACGTCGGGCGGCGGCGTGGGACACGGAAGCTGCATGATGGACGCGTTCTCGCCGACGCCGTTGTAGAGCATGTACAGCGAGTAGTCGTGGTACGGCTGGCTCTGCGTCGCGAGCACGCCGGTGTAGCGCACCGCGCTCTGCACGCGTTCGTTGATCGCACCGAGCTGCGTCCCGTACAGGACGCCGTACATCGTCACCAGCGCGACCGGAAGCGCGATCGCGCTCTCGACGAGTGCCGCGCCGCGTTCCCCGTGGCGCCCCTTGCGCAGCCCGTGCCGCTTCACGAGCTGCATCCCAGCTCGGTGTCGGCCTTCGTGCCCGAGTACGGGCGGATCGGCACGGAGTTCCACCAGCCGGTGAAGGCGCTGAACTCGTCGTGGTCGATCCCGAAACGATAGCCGTTGAAGTCCGGATACGCGCGGCTGCCGTTGCCGCCGAAATCGGTGACGTACCAATCGACGTTGAGCCCGTCGTCGGACGTCGAACCCGACCACGTTTCGAACGGCTGGTAGCGCTTGCCGGTCCAGGCGTTGTTCAGCTGGCCAGGCTGGAACCAGTCTTGCTCGACCATCACGGCGGTCGCCGCGGCGCGCGCGATGACCCGGAACGGTTTCGGCTTGAAGTTCAGGAACGCCGGTATCGGCGACGGGACGTCGGCGCAGACGGCGACCTCCGTTTGCGCGGGCATCAGCGACGCGTTCACGCCGACGGCGGTATTCATGTAATCGCCGAACGACGGCGTGATGAACGCGCGCGCGTCCTTCTCCACGGTATACACCGGGGTGCGCTTGTCGAAGTTCAGCAGCGAGTACGAGAATGCGCAGTCGCCGCCCCCGGTTTTACCGCACACGTTCGGGTTCGCGAGGTGGGCGACGAGCGCGCCGGCATCGCTCTTCATCGTCGTGGAGTCCATGTTGGCCGTGATGCGGTTGAGCAGCACGACCTCTTCGCGGTAACGCGCCACGGCCTTGAGGTAGGCGGTGTGAAGCGCGACATAGCGCGTCTCGCAGGAGTTGTCGATCGAACAGCCGCCGTTTCCGTAGGCCGTGAGCTCCAAGCCGTAGAGGATCGTGCGAATCCGGTACTCCTCGACCGCGCTCGCGTACAGCACGGAGTTCATCTCATTGAACTGCTGCGTTTGCAATGCCAGCACGGCTTGCGCGGCGGCATCGGCAGCGTTCTGCGCGCGGATCTGCCAGCGCACGATGTCCGCGTACCGGACGACCATGAGCACCATGACGAGCATCGCGACGATCCCGAGACACCACACCGGCAGCACCTGGCCCCGCTCGCGATGATGGCGAGGCTGCATCAGCACGCGGCTCCCGGGGTGAGCGGGTACTGGCCGGGCGTGTAGTTCGCCGCCGGAAGACCGCCTTGCTGGGCGGAGTCCCACTTGTACACGGAACAGAGCGGCTGATTGGTGGCCCGGTTGAGAACCTTACGCGCCTGGTCTCGGCTTCCGCCCTGTGACGGATCCGTGATGTCCGCCGGGATGTCTTTCGAAAGCTGCGCGTACACGTTTTGGTGGTACAGCGTCTCCCAGAACACGGCGGCGTTGAGCGGCGCGACGCCGTTGGGCGTGCGCGTCCAGTTGTCTTTATCGAGATATTCCGCCAAACCCAGCGCGAGGTAGCTCACCGTCACGGGGCAGCCCGTCCACGACGTGGCCGGGTCGTCGGGCACGTCGCAGAACCGCATGTAGTGGAAGCCGCCGAAATACGGCGGCGTGTTCTCGCCCTGCGAGAAGTAATCGGCCGCGCCGTTGAACGACGCGCTCGAGTTGAAAGCGTTGCCGTCGATGTTGCCGTGCGTGCCCGTCTCGCGGAACGTGGGTTCGATGCCGACGCCCGTCACCGTCAGCA
>JALZBE010000082.1 GCA_030947665.1 Vulcanimicrobiota bacterium
CGTCACCGTCGACGTCGCGACCGGTGCGCTGCGCGCCCTGACCGCCAAGGTGGAGGGGATCGCGCAGCCGGCGTATTCGCCCGACGGCAAGCAGCTCGCGTTCCTTGCGTTCGACAAGAAGCACCAGCGCCAGATCTCGGTGATCGCGGCGACCGGCGGCGTGGCGCGTGCGATCACGAAGGTGAAGTTCGGCGTGCAGCAGTTCGCGTGGCGACCGGACGGGCGCGCGCTCGCGTACATCACGCAGGACGACCCGCCGGCACGCATCGCACAGCACCGCGACTTCATCGAGATCACCAATGACGACTACCTCAGCCGCAGCAACGACCCGCCGTCGCACCTGTGGCTGGTGAACGTGGACGGTTCGGGCGCGCGCCGGCTGACGTCCGGCACGTGGAGCGCCGCGACGTCGTACCCGCCGTCGCCTCCGGCGTCGCCGCTCTCGTGGACGCCCGACGGCAAGACCGTGACCTTCGCCCGCGTGCCCAACACGCACGACGGCGACGCGTACTTGAGCGAGATCGACGTGCTCGACGTCGCGAGCGGCTCGCTGCGGCCGCTGACCGACCGGCACAAGTTCGAATCGTTCGCCGCCGTGTCGCCGGACGGCCGGCGCGTCGCGTACCTGGTGAGCCGCGGCGACGATCCGAACAATGCGAACGCGCTGTTCCTGACGGGCTTGGCCGGCGGGCGCGGGAGTGACATCTCCGCGACGCTCGACCGCAGTCTCTGGCGCGCGATTTGGGTCGACGACCGCACGGTGCTGGTCGGTTCCAACGACGGACCGCACCAGTCGATGTGGCTGCTGCACGACGACGGTTCGTCGCAGCGCGTCGACACCGGCGGCGCGGAAGTCAATCAGGGCTATTGGCTGCAAGCTGCCGTGGGCAAAAACGGTGCGCTCGCGTTCGTCGGCACGTCGTCGTTGCGCCCGTCGGAGCTTTATTTCACGCCCAACGCCGCGACGGCGGCGCACCGCCTGACGCACGTGAACGACGCCATCGCGTCGCTGAAGCTCGGTCGCAGCGAAGAGATCACGTGGAACGGTCCCGACGGCTGGAAGCAGGACGGCATCCTGACGTATCCGCCGGACTTCACGCCCGGCAAGAAGTACCCGCTGGCGCTGGTGATTCACGGCGGCCCGACGGCGGGGTCGGCGCTGACGTTCAGCGGGCTCGCGCAGTCGATGGCCGCCCGCGGCATCATCGTGTTCCAACCGAACTACCGCGGCAGCGACAACAGCGGCAACGCGTACCAGCGCGCGATCTACATGGATGCCGGCGACGGGCCGGGGCGCGACGTGATGGCCGGCGTCGCCGCCGTGCTGCGGACGGGGAACGTGGACGAGGCGCGCATTGGGGTGAGCGGCTGGAGCTACGGCGGCTACATGACGTCGTGGCTGATGACGCACTACCACCCGTGGAAGACCGCGTTCAGCGGCGCCGCGGTGAACGACTTGGTGGACGAGTACGATTTCAGCGACGGCAACGTACAGACGGCGTTCGCGTTCAAAGGCTCGCCGCACGTGGGCAACAACATGGCGGACTACCGCGCGCAGTCGCCGATCACGTACGCGCTCGACGTGACGTGCCCGGTGACGATCATGAGTGACATCGGCGACGCCCGCGTGCCCGTGACGCAGTCGTTCCGCATGTACCGGATCCTCAAGGACAACAATCGCCCCGTGCGCTTCATCGGCATCCCGGTGGACGGCCACAACCCGGGCGACATCGTGCGCCGCATCGAGCGCGAACGGGTCTGGACGGACTGGGCGTCCCAAGGCCTATGATCGTGATCCGCTCGCTCAACACGGGCGGCGTGCAAACTCTGGTGGACGACCGCGGTGTGGCGTACGAGAGCGCCGTGCGCCGGACGCCGCGTTCGGACGCGCAGTATTTGGGCGAACGGGGTTTCGCCGGAGATGCGAGCTTCGAGAGCGATCACCATACGCCGAACATGGACGTGCACGTGTTCAGCCTCGACCGCTATGCGCACTATGAAGCGCTGGCAGGGAAGAAATTCCCGATCCCGGCGTTCGGCGAGAACTTCTCGGTGAGCGGCGGCATCGAGACCGAGGTGTGCGTGGGCGATCTCTTCGCGGTCGGCACGGCGCTCGTGGAAGTGTCGCAGCCGACGGAGCGGTGCGGCACGCCGGGACGCTCGCTCGGCGTGCCGGGGCTGAAGAAGTGGACGTTCACGTGCTTCTACTCGGGCTATTATCTGCGTGTGATCCAACCCGGATGGGTGCGCCGCAACGATGAGATGGTGCTGCGCGAGCGGCGGCTTCCGCAATGGACCGTCGAGCGCGTGAACCGCGCGATGGTCGAGGGCATCGGCGACGAAGCGCTCTACCAGGAGATGCTCGCGCTGCCGTATCTTTCCAACGATTGGAAAGACCGCGCGCGCGTCATCCGCAGTCGCTGGCTCGCCGTTAGCGGTGTCGTCGTTCCCGCCGAGTCGCCCCGGTAGCGAAATCGAATCGAATTCCGTTCGTCGGTGAGGTGCAGCCAGCGGTCGACCAGCGCCGGATCGATCTTTCCCCGCGTTCGATCGAGGACGCGCGCCTTGAGTGCCGCAAGGCGCCGGTCGGGGGCGAGATGGCCTCCACGTAGCTTGCGTGAAAGCCGAGAGACGTCGATGCGATCGGCTCGAGGTCCCCGAACGAACGGTCCTTGCCTGCGAGGAAGACCATCGCGCACGCCGAGACGCAGAAGCCCGTAACGACGGTGTTGAGCCCGAGTGACTCGATGGCTTCCGCGATCGCATCGTTCGCACGTGCCGATCCACCCGGCGAATTCCAGAGGACGACCGTCTTCACGTTCGGGTTTGCATCGACGAGCTTGCGAAAGCGATCGCCATCGTCGGGAACGATGCGCCCGCTTGCGATGAGCTGATCGCCGCGAACCTCCATCGTCATCGCGCCCGCAGCGGCGCTGTTCAGCAGCACCGCGAGGGCACCGGCAGCGACAGTTGTCCTCACTTTCATATGCGGATGATTCACCCGCGTCAGCTTTGGAATCCCGTCTGAAGGACTGGCTCTTGGCTCGAGGCGCGACCCGCCACGAACCTCGCCCCGTCGGTGGCACCGGAAAGCTTTGATCGGCGTCGAAGACCCCCTCGGGAGAATTCGATGGAAGAAGCGAAACCCGGACGGACGAGCATCGCTGAATTCGAGAAGCTGCTCGCCGCATCCGACCAAAAGCTGGAGCTCCTCGAAGGCGAAGTTCTCGCATTCGCCGGCGGTTCGGTCGCTCACGGTATGCTCTGCAGCCGCTTGCACATCGCCATCAGCGCGTCGACCAAGCCTCCATGTCACGTATTCACATCTGATGTTGCGGTGCGTCTCGCCGATCGCGGTACCTACGTTTTCCCGGACGTCTCGCGTACGTGCGAGCAGCTTGATGCCAACGCCATGCACATCACGGCGCCCGACCTCGTCGTCGAGGTGATCTCGCCAGAGAGCAAGGCGCGCGATCGGGGAGAGAAGCTCGATGCGTATCAAAGCATCCCGAGCGTGATGGAGTATCTGCTCGTTGACTCCCGGCGGGTCTGGGTCTGTGTCTTCCGCCGGATGGCGGGCGGCTTCTGGACCGAAACCACCTATGGTCTAGGCGAAACCGTCGAATTGCGCACGGCTGGCGTGACGATCGATGTCGCCGAGCTCTATGCGGGCACGGGCCGCGTGCTCAGCACGTAAGACTTCGTCTTCCTTGTCGGACGTCATTGACATCATGACGCACGGTACCGCACCGGCAACGTGGCTTCCGCTAGCATCAAAACGCGTTGCCGAAAGGGAGTTCTTCCCGGAGCATCTTTTCCATCAGGTCGAGCTGCGCTTCGGCGAGAATTCTAGCGCGCGTTCGACCGCGCGGCGTGTGCGGAGGTCCTCCGTAAAGGTCGTTTCATCGAGACCTCGTGTGAACTCGCGGATCTCCCTGACGGCGCCGAGCATGTCGCTCAGGTACTTGTAGTCGCGTTGTTTAGAAGACACGTACCATATCGCGTTCGATTGCCGGGAGAATGGATGGGCTTACACCTCTTCGGCTTACGAGGTCCACCGGGGATCCAATTGCGTCGTCCAGATAATGCTTTATCCCGATGAAGTCGAAAAGGCTCAGCCGTCGCGCTGGATCGAGCTCGACGAGGACGTCGATGTCGCTCTGGTCGGTCGCCTCTCCACGCGCGATCGAGCCGAATACCGCCGCCAGGGAAACACCCATGGCACGCAGCGCCGGTTCCTGAGCACGCAATGTGCCGATCACGCTCTCTAAGGACGTCATGCGGCCATTATACCGCGGCCTAGGTCCAAAGCGCTAGTTTGCGAAGGAAACAGTCCCGGCGTTACGGCAACGCGCGCTTCGGCAGTGGCGGGACGGGGCCGCCCGGGTCGACGAGGCCTAGCCTGTAATGCCAGTACGACCACGAGCGCGGTGTAAACCAACCGGCCTGTGCATGTGCCAGGACGTCGCGGAACCGTTCTTCGCCGACATCGTCAAGGACGCGCAAGACATCGCCGTAATCGCCGATGTCCATTACCTGTGCGAGAACGCGACGAGCACCGAACGGTCGACCGTCGCCGCTGTTCCACCAGATGTACTTTGCGGCCATATCGCATAGGATGTCCATTATCGCAGAGCATTCTTCGTGACGGGCCGGGCTCGACGGCGCATCCATTTCAACGGCGAGTGGAGGACTTACGATGAATACTCCGCTGCCTTTCCTGAGCAGAAGCGAGTAGAGCGCGCTTAATAGCATTGGCTTCGCGCGGGCACCCACCCCGGCATGGACTACAAGTCCGACCAGGCCGCCCCCGGAGGATATAATGCATCAATGAGAGCCCACTCCGTCAGCCCTGCGAGCGGAGCAAGTTTTTGCCTTAGCAGTTGAAAGCGCGGAAGAAGCTCGGGATAGTCAGGAGCGGGCATTGCGCCCGCGTCCATCTTCTCCAAAGCATCCCACGGTGAGTCCCCGGTGGCGTCGCAGCGATTGGGGATTTGCTGTCGGCCGCTTTGAGGCGACACATCGCATTTGCCGGCTAATGCGACAAACGTCGTCCTCGACCGCCGCGATCGGCCGAAGGCGCGAGCGCTTTACAATCCGAAGGTTTCCGGGTCGATGTCGCGGGCTTTATACGTACGAACTGATCATAAGGCGGGCTTCCGGTGAGCGCTCATGCCGACGGCACGGCCGGCGTCCAGCCGCTCCCTAGCCCTGGCGCCGCGCTCAGCGACGGCGTCAGCGATTGGTCCCCGTATGTTCCGCGCCCCGCGAACGCGTTCGATGCGCTCTATGCTCGCCTGCTTCCCGAGATCGAGCCGTTGATCGCGCAGTACGAGCAGAAGCGGTCCGCCCTCATTCCGCTCGCCCACCTCTTTCAGGAGCACGAAGGCTACGTCTCCGCCGATGCGCAGGCTGCGATTGCGTATCTGGTCGGCGAGCCGCTTGCCGTGGTCGAGTCGACGATCTCGTTCTACACCTTGCTGTTCCGCAAGCCCGTCGGCAAGTACATGGTGCAGATCTGCCGCAACCTCTCGTGCATTCTCAATGGCGCCGACGACATCATGGCCTACGCGCGCCAGCAGCTCGGGATCGCGCATCTCGAGACTACCGCCGACGGCTTGATCTCGTACGAAGAAGTCGAGTGCCTCGCCGCGTGCGACCGCGCGCCGTGTGCGCAGGTCAACCTCGAGTTCGTTTACGAGCTCACCCGCGAGTCCGTCGACGCGATGATCGCCGCGATTCGCGCCGGGAACTACCCGATCGCGCCGCTTCCGCAAACAGCGAAACCCGGGCGCACGTGGAAAGTCGAAGCCGATACCGGCCGCAAGTCGGCCGGCGCGATGGGCGTGCAGCAGCCGAACAATGCCGGCGGCGTCGGCGACGCGAGCGGGATGGTCATGTTCGATCTCATCGTCGGCAAACCGCAGTACGAGCAGCGCTCCAACGAACGCCTCCTGCGCGAGACGAACCTGCGCCCGCAGCCGTCCGAGAACGGACACCACTAGCATGGCCGACGTGATCACGCCCGTTCTCACCAAAGGCATCGGCGAGCTGAACCTGCGCGACATCAAGGTCTATCAGCAGCAGGGCGGTTACGAGCAGCTGCGCCGCGCCGTCAAAGACATGTCGCCGCGCGAAGTGTCCGACATCTGCAACGCGTCGAACCTGCGCGGCCGCGGCGGCGCCGGTTTTCCGACCGGGCGCAAGTGGTCGTTTCTGCCGCTCAACGGCCGCCCGCGCTACATGGTGTGCAACTGCGACGAGGCCGAGCCCGGCACGTTCAAGGACCACATGCTGCTCGAAGAGACCCCGCACCAAATCATCGAGGGGATCTTGATCGGCGCGTACGCGATCGGCTGCGACCACGCGTACATCTACATCCGCGGCGAGTTCAAGCGCGGCTACGAGATCATGCGCGACGCCGTGCAGCAGGCGCGCGACGCCGGCTTCATCGGCGCGAACGTCGCGGGCAGCGGGAAGAAGCTGGAGTTCACCATCCATCGCGGCGCGGGCGCGTACATCTGCGGCGAAGAGACGGGCCTGCTCAACTCGCTCGAAGGCAAGCGCGGCGAGCCGCGGCTGAAGCCGCCGTTCCCGGCTATCAAGGGACTCTACGGCGAACCGACGGTCGTCAACAACGTCGAAACGCTGGCGTACTTGCCGTACATTTTGCGCAACGGGGCGGAGTGGTTCGCGAAGGTCGGTCCGGAGCGTTCACCCGGCTACAAGGTCGTGTCGATCTCCGGACACGTCGCCAAGCCCGGCAACTACGAAGTGCCGCTCGGCACGACGATTCGCCAGCTCATCTTCGACTGCGCCGGCGGCTTGCGTCCGGGGCGCAAATTCATGGGCGTGCAGCCCGGCGGCGGTTCGTCGGCGTGTCTGTTCGAAGAGCACCTCGACGTATCGTACGATTTCGACAGCGTCACCAAGGCCGGCTCGATGCTCGGCTCGGGTGCGATGGTCGTATTCGACGACACGACCGACTTCGTCAAAGCCGCGTACGCGCTGATCCGGTTCTTCGCGCACGAGTCGTGCGGCCAGTGCACGCCCTGCCGCGAAGGCGGACACTGGATCGAGCAGATGCTCGCGCGCCTGCTCGCCGGCGGTGGGCTCGACTCCGACATCGACGTGATCAAGTCGGCGGCGAAGCAGCTCACCGGCTTGAATCTTTGCGCGCTCGGGGATTCGATCGAGCCGTTTCTCGCATCGGTGATCACGCGCTACGAAGACCAGTTCCGCGCCTACGTGAAGCGCGCGCCGCAGCAGATAGCGGCGCAATGGATCGGGTGAAATGGTACAAGAAGCTCGATACGGCGAAGACTGTGATGCTCGTCAACATGAGCACGCTCTCCATAACATTGTTGGGACGTCTCTGGCACAACGAGGTCGTGGTGTGGATGGGTCCGACCTTCTTCCTCGTCGCCTATCTCGTGTTGCTGATCGCGTGGGTGCGGCGGGTGAGGGAGTCGTGAACGATCTCGGACGCCGGTATTTTCTCTTCATCCAAGATGCGCGCGGCAAGCAAATCGCCGCGGGCGCGTTCATCATGGTCGCGATCGTGCTGGACCTCATCGCCGCGTCGCTATCATCGAGCCGCGCGCACGCCCGCACCGTCGGTACGCTGTACGCATGTGCGCTCGGAATCTTGTTGGTCGGCTTGGTCTTCATGGTCCTGAACAGGAAACGCAGCTAAGATGCCGGTGCACACCAAACTCCTGACGTCGCGCGTGCTCCTGGTGATCGCGGGCGCGCTCCTCGCCCCGTCGGTGTGGCTGATCTTTACGAACGGCGATTACAGCCCACTGGCAACGAAGCTTTCGCTCGTGGCGTCACTCGTGCTGGTCGTCGCTTGCGCCTTCCAATGGTCCAGCCGGAAAGACGATTAAGTGTCTACCACCGTTCCGCAGACCGATCTCGTCACCGTCACCATCGACGGCGTCGACGTGCGCGTTCCCAAGGGCACGCTGCTCGTCGAGGCGGCGAAGTCGATCCACACCGACATCCCCGTCTACTGCTATCACGAGAAGCTCGGTCCGGCCGGTCTGTGCCGCATCTGCCTCGTGGAAGTCGAAGGCATGCCGAAGCTGCAGATCGCGTGCAACACGCCGGTCGCAGACGGCATGAAAGTGCACACGCAGAACCCGCGCGTCGACGACGGCCGTCGCGCAATCCTCGAGTTCTTTCTCTTGAACCACCCGCTGGACTGTCCGATCTGCGACAAGGGCGGCGAGTGCGATCTGCAAGACTATTCGATGGCGTGGGGCCAGGGCGCGTCGCGCATGGTGGATCCGAAGTACGCCAAACCGAAGGCGGTCGACCTCGGGC
>JALZBE010000475.1 GCA_030947665.1 Vulcanimicrobiota bacterium
TACGAAACACTCCGCAAATCCCGCGTCAGGCGAAAATGTATAGACGTAACGGTGATCGCGCTCCAGATCTGGTTCGTCGATCGCCGGCGCCAGGACCAGCCGAAAATCCGAACCGGTATACGTGATGCCCAATGACTCGGACGGCGGAACGAACTCGTGTTGGATGCTCCACGTCTGCGGATCAATTGCATACAAGCGCCCATTCGCGGCGCTCGTCAACCACATCGTCGCACCGTCCCATGCCAGGCCTTGCGGACCTTGTACGGGGGAAGCGTGTCGCCTGAGTTCACTCATCAGCAGCTTAGTTTAGCACGTCGCTGAGCGCCGCGACCGGACCGTGGATGTCCATGTCCGTCTGTTCCTTACGGTGTACCGCGGGATGAGCCGTTGAACGGAGGCGCGGGCCCTCGGGCGCTACGTCTTTGCGGTGTCCGTGAGATAGCTGCGCCCTGCAAGTTTCCCGCCGATTTCACCGAGCACGTCGATCTCGACGGGAACAGCATCTTCGTACTCCGCGACGATCCGTAGCCTCATCTAACCTTTCGGCCGCTGGTTCGCGGCCCGAACCAGGCGATGAAGTCCCAGCGCGCGTCCGGCGTCAGGCGCGCTCCATCTGGCCTTTGCCGGCGGTGCCGTCTCAACGCATAGCAGATCGAGCGTGGGCCGTCATCAATGCGGGCATCATGCTCCTTGAGCCGGCGGCGTGCTCCACGTAACGCGTGAGCCAACACCCCGGCATCCTCGCCGCCCCGCAACATCACGTTCAGGCGGCACTTCTCAACACTCATTCTTGAAAGGCACAACAGCGTGCAATTTTCCGCCGGCGACCTTGGGAACATCTTCAACGCATTGCACGACCACCGCACGGCATTAAGCGATGGGAAGTCCGAGAAGGTTGAGGATTCCGAGGTCGGACAGCGCCTGCAAGAGGTCAATGCGCTCATTGCTCGGCTCAGTGACCACTTCCGAGATAATGAGATTGCGCACAAGGAGCCTTAATTTTAGCCCTGTAGCCGAGCGAGTTGGTTCTCGAAGGTCGCAATGACCCTTGTCGGGATTTCGTTTAGCCGGTGAACATTCGCGTCAAGATGGATCTGGCGATACCGTCGATGCGATGCTGCGAGTTCGCAAAGAGGGAGGCGGCTCTCACGAGCGTGGGGAAAGCGCCGCGCGAATCGCTTCATCTCGCCTCTGAGGTTCATCCTTGATCAGAACGCTTCCGTCCCTCCCGATCGCCGCAACACTCCTTGTCTTCTCGATGATCTCGCCGTCCGCGGCAGCGAAAGGCGACAGCTTCGCGCCCGTCTTCGTCAAGCTCAGCGCCGTTGGCGGCTCCGGTCAATCCGGGCGCGTGATCATGCGCCAGATCGGGCCGCAAGTCGTCATCTCCGGGACCTTCGCGAACGAACCTCCCACGGTGCTCGAGCCGTCGCGCCTTCGCAAGGGTAGCTGCGGTTCGAACGGGGCGGTCCTGAGCGACCTTGGTATGGTCACCCGCGGCGTTCTCGGAACAACGATGGTTGCGGGGTTCACGATCGCGCAGCTGCACACAATGCACGCATCGATCACCGTCAGCAAGTCGGACAAGGCGTTAGGCGTTATCGTTTCTTGCGGGAACCTTTAGCGGCCGCTCAGCGACGGTGCAGCTGGTCAGTGGCCGCTCGCGCACAGCGTGGTGATGAATCGCATCCGCCATCGCTACGATGGCTTGTGATTGCGGTACGTCGGTTCGGAAACGTCGAAGAGCTCGAGCGCCTCTCGGACGATCGCCAAATGTTCGCTTTGGTCGCCGGCCGGGCCGAAGTTGCATCCACGCTCGTAGCGGGTGATGAGAACCCGTGGTAACCCGGGCAGAAGCCCGCGCATCGTGCCGACGACGACCGTCGCGATGCCCGCGAGCTCGAGACTGTCCGCGACCAGACGCACGGTCTGGTGACAGATCGGTCAAACCGGGACGAGCAACGCGCAGGTGGCTCCGTCGGTGCGCGCCTGCGCCACGATTTGCGGGATCGTCTGGTCGATAAACGACGGCCAATCGAGGCAGTATCCCATCGTCGAAATGACATTGGCGGCCAGCGTTGCGCCGGCATCGCGCAGCGCCCGACGCGGCAGCAGCACTTCGCGGTCCACCTCCGCCGGCGCAGCATCGTAGTGACCGTGCCGCAGCGCAATTCGTTCGTCCGCCAGGTCTTCCGGAAAGATGCGATGCGTCATGTCGCCGATAGCCGACTGCGCATCGAACGGCGCCTGCGTTTGATGGTCGAACGCGCCGCCGGTGCTGATCAGGACGATCCGCCGATCGGCGGGCGCTGGTCGCAACGGCAACGCCGCCAACTGGGGACGAGGAAACGTCTTGAGAGCGTCCTTGTATTCCTCACGCTCGAGCAGCGGCAAGGCTTCGGGCAACCAGGACGCCCACTCACGTCGATAGGCATTCGGTTCAATCGGCATACTGGCCGAAAGGGCTGCTTCGATCCCGAAGGTTTCGGCCGCCGCCCGCTCGGCGGGAACGCGTCGCAGCCGTAGAAAGATGTCGTCATGAGCGAGCCGCGGCCTCTTCTCGTCTGGTCCGACGTCATTTGACCATTCTGCTATCTCGGCTCGGTCTGGGTCGAACAAGCAGCACAGCAACTCGGCGTGCCGACGCGTTGGCTTCCATTCGAGCTGCACCCGGATACGCCGTTGGCGGGTGCGCCGAAGCCCTTTAGCGACGAGCAATGGCCCGCGGTCGAGCGCCGGCTGAGGATGCTCGCAGAGCAGGTCGGGATCCCGATCGAGCCGCCGCGCCGCAACGTCAATTCTCGTCTCGCGCTCGAGGCCGGTGAACTCGTGCGCGCGCGCGCCGGCGACGCGTCCTCCGCGGCATTTCATCACGCCGTGTCCCGCGCGTTCTTCGTCGACGGCGCCGACATCGCCGATCTCCGCGTCGTCGCGGACCACGCCGAGCCGTTCGGCATCACCGAAGACGATGTCCGCGCGGCGTGGACGTCGCACGCCTATGCCGGTGCGATCGACACCTCGATGCGCGCTGCGAGCGCCGCGGGGGTGACCGGTGTTCCGGCGTTCGGATGGGCCGGATCGCACGCGATCAGCGGGATGATGGAACCGCAGCGCATCGTTGCGATGCTGCAAGGCGCTGCCTCGTCGGCGCCGG
>JALZBE010000476.1 GCA_030947665.1 Vulcanimicrobiota bacterium
CGCTCGACTTCGACCGCGTCGACGGCACGACCGTCGCGGCCGCGATGCGCATCTTCGCGGATGCGGGGCTCGTGGAATTCGGCGAGGACGACGACGGCCGGTACGTGCGCTTCCTGCCCGCGAACGAAAAGGTCGATCTCACGACGACGGAGCGGTTTGCCGAGGGCGAGGCGGAGCGCGACGCGTTTGCGCGTTTCTGCGACGTCGTACTGGCCGCCGCGCCCGCGGTGCTCGAAGCGCTGATCGACCGGCCGATCTATCCCAGCGCCGTCCCGCTCCTGCGCTGAGTGCGCCCCGCGCAGGAGCGGCGCCGCGCGGCGAGCATAGAGACGCGGTAAACACCCGGCCGGCGACGGAGGAGCTTTGCGAGTCTTCGCGGTCGTTCTGATCGTCCTGTACGCGCTCGCGTTCGACATTCCGACGGTGCTCGCGCTCAACGGCTACTACGGCACAACCGGGGTGGTCAAAGCCGGCCGGAGCGGGATGCTGGCGCCGGGCATCGACGTGAACACCGTCGGCTCGGTCGATGCGGGATCGCCGGCCGCACGAGCCGGGATCGTCAAGGGCGACATCGTTGTACCGGTCGAGGCCGAGCATGCGCCGGCGGTGGAGCAGCTGTTCAATCGCGTCGTGGCCGGCCGGCCGATCGCGTACGCGGTGATCCACGACGGGCGGCGGCGTGTCGTGCCGCTCAGCGCAACCCCGGTCCGCGGTTCGCCGCGCAGCGACCTGCTCGTCGTGGCGCAGCTCCTGCGCGGTTTCTTGATCGTGCTCGTCGGCGCGGTGCTGGTGCTGCTACGGCCGAGCATCATGACGGGCGCGTTCTTCGCGCTGTGCCTGCAGTTCGGCGAGCTCGCGCACCCGTTCGGCAATCTCGAACTGGTGGTGCCCCTGCCGTACTTCTGGAAGCCGCCGTTTCTGGCGCTGACGTGCATCGTGACCGGCGCGGGCCCGGCAGTCGCCGCGATCTTCTGCATGCGGTTCCCGACCGGCAAGCCGCTCCCGTCGTGGCGCCCCGCCGAGAAGGCGATGATCGCGGCCGGCGTCTTCACGATCCTCGTCTACTTCTTCGCGCTGCTCGCCGGCAGCACGTACACGCCGCGCGGGAGCGCGTTGTACCGCATCTTCAGCGCCGCGTCGTGGCTGAGCTACGTGGTGGCGACGATCTCGTTCTTGGTGCGCTACCGCATCGCGTCAGGCGAGGACCGCGACCGTCTGCGCTGGGTCGCGATCGGTTTGGTCAGCTTCATCGTGAGCTACGCATTGTTCTGGGCGTCGCAGAACGTCCCGAGCGCGCCCGCCGAGCTCAGCGTGTGGGCGCAGTTCGTCAACCTGCTGCCGCTGACCGTGCTCTATGCGATCGTCCGGCACCGCGTGATCGATGTGCGTCTCGCCGGTGGCCGTGCGATCGCGTACGCGGTGCTTTCCGCCGTGCCCGTCGCGGTGTTCAGCATCATCGACTGGGCATTGAGCAACCAGCTTGCGCAGACGCGCTTCGCCGTCTTCGTCGAGGTGTGCGTGTCGATCGCGTTCGGGTTCTGGGTGAACGCGTCGCAGCGCCGCATCGATAACCTCATCGAGACGCTGTTCTTCCACGGCCGCCGGGTTGCCGAAGACCGTCTGCGCGGCGTCGCGCGGCGCATCGCGCACGTCACCGAGCGGACGCCCCTCGACGAGACGCTCGCGCGCGAACCGTTCGAAGCGCTCGGCCTGACATCGAGCGCGCTCTTCCGCCGCATCGACGGGACGTACGCGCGCGTGTCGCAGCGCGGCTGGCCCGACGACGCGCTGCCGGAGATGGACGGCAACGATGACCTCGCGCTGGAGCTCGTCGCGACCCGCGCGCCGGTGGACGTTCGCAAGATCGGCTGGGACCCCGGCGCCGCCGTGCGCGCGCTGCAGCCGGCGCTCGCGTATCCGATCCTCGTGCGGCAAGAACCCGTCGGGCTGCTGCTCCTCGGCGCGAAGCGCGACGGCGAAGATTTCGACACCTTCGAGCGGAGCGCGCTGCAAGCGCTCGTCGAGTCGGCCGCGGTGACGTACGACCACCTCGAAGCGGTAGAACAGCGGTCCCTTGCCGACGAGCTGCAGCGCGCGCTCGAGGAGGCGCACCGCGAGAACGAGACGCTGCGCGAGCTGCGTGCCCGCGCAGCGTCGAACGTCTAGGCTACTCTTCCTCGGTCTCGGATTCGCCGGACTCCGCCGGCGGCGCCGGCGCATCGCCCTCGAGTGTGGTGAACGGCGGTTTCCCTTGGGCGAGAATGGTCGGTGGTTCGAGCAGTGTCGTCATCGTGGTGCCTTTCAGCGAAGATCGCGAACGCCGTTCCGCCGTACCCCCGAGACGCGATGGCGCCGTAGCCTTCTTTCTCGGCGCGGGAAATCCGTCTCGCGCGGATCAGCAGCCGCGTCGTGGGTATTTCGTGCCGTCGACGACCACCCAGCCGTTGTCCGCACCGCGGTGCGTCGCGCAGTGGACGTCGTGCACGCCGGCGACGAACGGGCGCTGGCGATCCGTCGTGCTGAAGTACTGGCCGTAGGCGATCACCGTCGCGCCGCGCGGCGCCGTCACGCGGCCGTCGAGGTCGTCGTTGGTGACGACTTCGACCAGCGCGAAACGGCCGTCGTCCGCGAGCGGCACGCGCAACGGGAGAAGCTGGTGCGCGCCGTGGCGACCGCGGCGCTGCGGGCGCGACGGCCCGATCGTCGTGCCGCACACCATGACGTTGTCGACGGCGCCCGCGTGCTGCTCGGCGATCAGCCGCGCCAACTCGCCGTTCACGGCGGGGGTGCAGCGTGCCGGGTTGGCGACGCTCGTCGTGGCGGGGGCGCACGCGCCGAGCGCAAGGAGCGCGGTGCCGCACGCCGCCGCGAGGATGGAATGCATGCGCACTCGTTCGACCGCGCGCGGCCAGGGCCCGCGCGGCGGTCGGCGCAAGTAATCACGATGCAGGCGAAGCGGCTCGTCCTGGCCGCGGTGCTGGCGCTCGCCGTCACGGGCGCGTGCGGCTGCGCGTCGCATCGCGTTCGTACCGAGATCTCCGGCGGCTATGATTCGCCCGCGCCGCACCGTCACGCGCCCGCGCCGGCCGACCCCGATCTCGGCACGGTGATGGAGCGCTTCTACCAGCAAGTCGAAGGCGCGCACTGGCG
>JALZBE010000477.1 GCA_030947665.1 Vulcanimicrobiota bacterium
GCGCCGACGGCCGTACCGGCGCCTGCGACATCGCCGACGGCGGTACCGGCGCCTGCGACGTTGTCACCGCAGCCGCCGCCCGCGTCGATCGCGTCGCCGATCCCGTCGAGCTCTCCCAGCGCAACCGCGTCGCCGAAACCGGCGTAGCCATGTGTTTGCGGGCCTCCGTCGAAGCCGAGGCGCTGTGAACCACGACGATACTCAGACGCAGACCGATCCGCTCGATCATCCCGACGTTGCGAAGCACCTTTCCGCAGAGCTCCGTGCCGTGCTCAAGCGCGTGGACGACGGCGACGAGGCTGCCCGCACGGAGGCGCTCGCGCCGGTCGCGGCGCTGATCGACGCGTTCGCCGCGGTCGGTCTGCTGGAGTTCGCCTACCTCGCGCCTGGCCACGACGAGGAAGAGGACGGTCCGATCGCATGGTTCGAGGCGAGCGAAGCGATCGTCGACAAGGACCGCGACTCCGTCGTCGTCGCGGGCAGCGAGATCCTCGAAGTGTTCGACGGCCCCCTCACGCTCGAAGACCCGCCGGAACACGAAGGCGCGGAGTAAGAGCTAAGGCGCGAGCGTCCACGCGCCGGCGTTCCACCAGGCCGTCGACAGCGACGTCGTCTGATGCTGTAAGCGGTCCGTGAACACGTCGAGCTCCGGGCGCTGGTAGAGCAGCACGATCGGCAGGTCTTCGTACAGCACCGCCTCGAGCTGCGAGTAGATCGCCTTGCGTTGCGCGACGTCGTACGTTTGCTGACCGCGCTCGAGCAGCACGTCGAGGCGCGGGTCGCAGATGCGCGACTTGTTGTAGCCGCGCGGCGGGACGTTCGCGCACGCGAACTGGTCGGTCGTGTCGGGATCGTCGCCGTTGACGAACGAGTAGAGCGCCATCTGGAACTTGCCGCCGTACACCGGGCCGCCTTCGGACACCGGCGCGACGAACTGCCCGATGTTGAACGCCTTGAGCGAGACGCCGACGCCGACGGCTTTTTCGTACTGCGTCACGGCGTTGCCGATGATGGTGTCGCCGGGGGTGGCGGCTTGAATGATGAACAGCACATCGAGCGCTTTGCCGTCCTTGCGCCGTACGCCGTCGATGCTCAGCTTCCAGCCCGCGGCGTCGAGCAGCTTCGCCGCGCCGGCCGGGTCGTACGGGATGTCGGGATACGTCTTGGGATCGTACGCCCAGATGAACAGTCCGCGCCCGGCGGCTCGCGTGGTCACCGCGCCGCGGTACGTCTTCTGCATCATCGAGGGCACGTCGATCGCCATCGCGAGCGCGTGACGGACACGCGGATCGCTCGTGAGCGGGTCTTTTGTGTTGAAGATGATCGAGCCGACGGCGTTCATCGGCGTGCGCTCGACGTGCATGCCGGGGATCTTCTGCAACAGTGGGTAGTTGCCCAGAGCCTGATCGGTGAACTCGCCGCCGACCTCGCCGGTGCGCAGCAAGTTCATCGCGGTGTTCGGGTCGGGGACGAAGCGCACGTCGATGCGCTCGATCTTCGGTTTGCCCGCGTAGTAGTACGGATTCGCGCGCATCGCGACGCGGTCGCCGCGCGCCCACTGCGTCACCACATACGGGCCGGAGCCCACCGGCATCGCGTTGAACGCGATGTGGTTGAAGTTGGGCAGGTTCGCCAGCAGGTGCTTGGGCAGGATCGGAAAGCCCTGCGGCGCGAGCACGACCGTCAGCAGCGGCGCGAACGGGCGCTTCAGATGCAGCACCAGCGTCGTGTCGTCGCGCGCCTCCGCCTTCTGCACGACGTCGTAGGCGAAGCGCGACTGCGGGTTGTTGCGCGGGTCGTTGATCGCATCGACCGACCACGCGGCGTCCTTCGCGGTGAGCGGCACGCCGTCGGCGAATTTCAACCCGGGGCGCAAGTGGTACGTAATCGTCACGCCGTCCTTGGAGACGCCGCCGTTCTGCGGCGTCGGCACATCGGTCGCGGCATCGCCGACGAGCTGCCCGCGGTCATCGTACTTGACCATGTACTGAAACAGCAGCTCGCCCCATTGCGTGGACGACGTTCCGTTCTCCAGCGCGGGGTTGAGCGAGGCGGGCTCGCGCTGCTGCGCGATCACCAGCGTGTCGCCGGAACCGCCGGCCGCGGTTTGCTGCGCCGCCGGCGCGCAGCTGCACAGCAACGCGAATGCAAGTGCGCTCAGGTGCGCTGGAAAGCGTGCGTTCACGCGGTCTCCTCCGGCGTTCGGCGCCGGTTCACCTACGCGAGCGGCGGCTCCGGCCGGCGTACGAATCGGCGAGCCGCTTCAAATACGCCGCATCGTCTTCGAAGATGCGCTGGGGCGTGACGCGGTGCAGCTGCAGGGCCAGGCCCAGCCGCCGTGCGGCGCGCCATTCGCCGCGGTCCACGCGGTCGCGGAACAGCTCAAGCGCTTCCGGGTCGCGCGCGAGGGGGTTCTGCGCCGCTTCCATCACTCGTCATATACCCACGTGAGCGCTTGCTCGTGTCCCCCAATTTTGGGGTTTCGACGCTTCCTCGCTCTCGAATCGCGACGCCGACGTGCCGATGAACGTTAGGCGGGTGAATTTGAAGGGGGACCGATGGCGTCATTAGTCTCGTGCCCTTGTGGACACGGGGTCGAAGAGCACAACCGCGGCGGCTGTCCAGGCACCGCGCGCGAGACGTGCACGTGCAAACGCAGCCCACAGGCTGCGCTCGACGCGGCCGTCGCCGCAGTCCGCAGCACGTTCAACGCCGACCGCGAAGCACGCGTCCGCGGCTCCTAACGCCGACCGGCGCGTTCCACCGCATCTTCATCCCAGGCCAGACCGCTGCCGGGGCGGTCCGGCGTCAGCACGTGGCCGTTCTCCACGCGCACCGGTTCGGTGAGGATCGGTCCCGCGTGATCGAGATATTCGAGGTACCGGCACGTCGGCGTCACGCCGAGCAGATGCGCGCTGAACTCCGGGAACGTGTGGCTCGACGCCGGCAACCCCGCCGCGTCGGCGAGGGCGGCGGCGCGTAGCCAGCCGGTGACGCCGCCGAGCTTCATGACATCGAGCATCGCGTGATCCGACGCGCGCGCGGCGATGCTTTTCGCCATGTCGTTCGGTCCCCACCAGTTCTCGCCGAGTTGGATCGCGGTCTTGGCCGCGGTTGCGATGCGCGCGTGTCCGTCGAAGTC
>JALZBE010000478.1:0-2764 GCA_030947665.1 Vulcanimicrobiota bacterium
GCACGCGATCGCGTTCGCGCAGCAGCTCGCCGCCGAGCGCGGCCCCGACGGGATCGTGCTCGTGAACTTGAGCGGCCGCGGCGACAAGGACGTGCGCACCGTTGCCGCACTCGAAGGGGCCGAGGTCTTGCAGTGATCGCGAGCGGCGGGATCGACGCGGCGTTCGCACGCGCGCGCGCCGAACGCCGCGCTGCCCTCATCGGCTACGTGGTCGCGGGCGATCCTGATCTCGACACGACGCTCGCCGTGCTCGACGCGCTCACGCAGGCGGGCGTCGACCTCATCGAGCTCGGCATCCCGTATGGCGACCCGCTCGCCGATGGCCCGACGATCGCCGCCGCCGGTCAGCGCGCGCTGTCGGCGGGGATCAGGTTCGCCGACTCGATCGCACTCGTCGCGCGAGCGCATGCGCGCGGCTGCGCGCCGATCCTGTTCTTCACGTACGTCAACCCGGTCGATCGCTACGGTGCGGAGCGCTTCGCGCGCGACGCGCGCGACGCCGGCGCTGTGGGCGCGATCGTTCCCGACGTCCCGCTCGAGGAGCTCGACGCGTTCGCGCCGCCGCTGCGTGCGGTTGGCCTGGCGATCCCGCAGCTGATCGCGCCCACCACGCCGCCCACCCGCGCGTCACGCATCGCCGCGGCGTCGAGCGGCTTCGTCTATCTCGTCTCGCGGCTCGGCGTCACGGGCGCGCGGCGCGAGCCGGACGTCGCCTGGATCACCGGCGCGATCGAACGGCTGCGGCCCGCAACCGACCTGCCGCTCGCGGTCGGATTCGGCATCTCCACGCCCGCGCACGTCGCCGCGATCGGATCGGTGGCCGACGGTGTCGTCGTGGGGAGCGCGCTGGTCGACTCGTACGCCGGCCATCGCGGCGATGAGGCCGCGCGCAAGGCGGGCGCGTACGCGGCGTCGTTGCGGGCCGCGCTCCCACGCCAGCACTGACAGGGAATCGTTCCCGCCGGGGCGCATCCGGGGTGCAGTTTTCTTCCGCCGGAAGGACCCGTAATCGATGAATCTCCGTCCTATCGCGGCGCTCGGGATCGTCGCGCTCTGCGCGTCGCTCGCCGCGCCGTCCGCTCCCGTCTCTGCCGCCGGGGACACGATCCTGTTCGGCTCCGCCGTGTCGCTCACGGGCTCGCTCACCAAAGAGGGCCATCTCACCCAAGAAGGCTACGACTTCTGGAAGACCTACACCAACGCCCACGGTGGGATCAAGGTCGGCGGCAAGACGTATAAAGTCGACATCAAGTACTATGACGACGAGTCGAAGCCCGCGACGGCGGCCCAGCTCGCCGAACGATTGATCGATCAAGATCACGTCAACTTCATCCTTGGGCCGTATGGCTCGGGTACGGCGTTCACCGTCGCGCAGATGGTGGAGCGCAAGAAGATCCCGATGGTCGAAGGCAACGGCGCGGCCGAGAAGATCTTCAGCCAAGGCTTCAAGTACACGTTCGCCGTGCTGTCGCCCGCGAAGCGGTATCTCGAAGGCGTGCTGGACATCGGCAAGCACCAGAAGCCCGCGGCGCAGACCGTCGCGATTACCGCGGCGAGCGACTCGTTCTCGCAAGAGGTAGCGCAGGGCGCCTCCGAATGGGCGCAGACGCACGGCATGAAGGTGGTCTACAACAACAAGTATCCCGACACCGCGACCGACGTATCGTCGATCATCTCCGCGGTGAAGGCGACCAACCCCGACATCATCCTGAACGCGGGGCATCTGCAGGATGCGCTCCTGGTCCACAAGGGGCTCAAGGAGCAGAACGTCCCGGCGAAGATTTACGGATACTCGGTCGGACCCGACACGCCGGACTTCACCAACTCGCTGGGCAAGGACGCAAACGACGTTCTCGGCGGCGCGCAGTGGTCGGACGCCGTGAAATACCACGGTGAGGCGGGCTTCTACCGCAATGCAAAGGACTATGCGAAGGCGTTCGAAGCCGAGTACCATCACCGGCCGGACTATCACAACGCGGAATCGACCGCGGCGTGCCTCGCGTTTCAGTACGCGATCCAGGCGGCCGGCTCGCTCGATCCCGAAAAAGTGCGCGACGCGCTGGCGAAGCTCGACAAGACGACGTTCTTCGGCATCCTCAAGTTCGACAGCCGCGGTATCAACGTGTTCAAGCCGATGGTCGTCAACCAGATTCAGAACGGCAAGCTCGTCACCGTGTACCCGCCCGGCCTGGCCGAAGCGAAGGTGAAGTACCCCGCCCCGCCGTGGGGCCAGCGATAGTTTAGCGCAATGCACCTACTGGCTCAGGATCTCGTCAACGGGATTCTCGCAGGCGGGATCCTGGCCGTGGTGGCCCTCGGCTTTTCGCTGGTCTGGGGCATCATGAACATCATCAACCTCGCGCACGGTGCGTTCGTCATGCTCGGGGCGTACATCACGTGGCAGCTCTTCACGAGCTTCCACGTCGATCCGTTCTTGTCGCTGCCGGTGTCGTTCGTCGTGCTCTTCGTGCTGGGATATTTGATCCAGCGGTACCTCATCAACTGGGTCGCGCGCGCACCAGTGCTGACGACGTTCTTGCTGACGTTCGGGCTATCACTGCTCATCGTCAACATCGCGCTGCTGATCTGGACCGGCGACACGCGCGGCGTGACGACCGCGTACTCCGGGTCAAACTTCACCGTCGCCGGCATCACGGTGCCGTGGGCGAAGCTCTACACACTGCTCGCCGCGCTTGTCATCACCGGCGTGATGTACGTATGGCTGCACCGGTCGAAGACCGGGCGTGCGATCCGCGCCACGTCG
>JALZBE010000478.1:2774-3141 GCA_030947665.1 Vulcanimicrobiota bacterium
TCTTCGCGATCGTGTTCGGGCTGGGTGCCGGGCTCGCGGGCGTCGCCGGGACGCTGATCTCCCTATCGTACTCGCTCAACCCGTCGATGGGGCAGCCGTTCCTCATCAAAGGGTTCGTCGTGTGCGTGCTCGGCGGCCTCGGCTCCGTTGAAGGCGCGCTCATCGGCGGGCTCGCGTACGGGATCGTCGAGGCCTTCGCGTCGCAGATCGACTTGACGATTGGCACGCAGCACATCAGCGGCACGGGTTTGCAAGACGCGGTCGCGCTGGTGGTGCTGCTGATCGTGCTCATCGTGCGGCCTACAGGGATCATGGGGCGCCAGACCGCGTGAGCACTGCGCTGCGCAAGATCGGGCTGGGTGGGATC
>JALZBE010000479.1 GCA_030947665.1 Vulcanimicrobiota bacterium
CGCACGCTCCTGGTGGGCCAGATTCGGATCGAGCATCGCCCACGACCGCACATCGCGCACCCACGGCGAGCGCCCGCCGCCCCTGCGGTCGTGCAGCAGCAAGCGGTTCGCCCGGTGATCCACACGCTCGTCACGACTGGACGCGCGACGCGCGCGATGGTCGTCGCCAACGAAGCGAACGCGGCATATGTGCCGCAAACCGCGGCCGCACCGAAGCGCCAGCCGGCGGTGAACTACGCGCCCACGCGGCTCGCCGCCGTGGCGACGCAGACCAGCACGGAGACCGCGTCGCAGCCTGCGGCAACGTCGGCACCGGCGCCGCCCGCGCCGAGTCCCGTCGCCGCGCAGCGCGAGGACGGGATCGGCAACTTCGGCGAGACATATCCCGCATCGGTCGAGCCGGCGCTGCGCGCGACGCTGTTCGCCGGCATCAGCGGCATCGTCGTGCGCATCACCGTCGATGAAAGCGGTCACGCGACGTCGATCGAGTTCGTCCGCGCGCCGGCCGACACGACGCAGCGCGAAGAGCTGCGCACGCGGCTGCTCGCGGCGCATTTCATCCCCGCGAACTGCAACGGCCTGCGCTGCACGGGAACGGTCGAGCTGAAGAATTAGCTCCTAGGCGATCCGCTCGAAGTCGAACGGGATGCCGAGATCTCCTGCGAGCTTCTGCAAACCGTCCCACACTTTGACGTGCACCGGGACGCCGTGCTCACGGTTGTACAGCGTCTTCTCGTGCTCGATCTCGCCGGCGACGTAGATGCGCTCGTGGCCCGGCGCTTTCGCGGAGTCCTTGAACGCGCGCAGCTCGGTGTCCATGTCGGCTTTGAATTGCTCGGGATCGCGGAAGCCGTCGATCTTGAACGCCGCGAAGAAGTGCGAGATCTTGCCGGGCAGCGGGCCGTCGCTCGGGTTCGGAAGGTCGTTGCCGAACGCGCCGCCGGAAAGCACGCCGCACAGGATGTCGACGAGCAAACCGAGACCGTAGCCTTTGTGGCCGCCGTTGTCGACGCCGTAGCCGCCCAGCGGCAGCAGCGCGCCTTTGAGCGCGACTTGCGGGTCGAGCGTCTCGTGACCGTTCGCGTCGATCGCCCAGCCCGGATTGAGCTGTTTGCTCTTGCGGTTGTAGACTTCGAGCTTGCCCTTGGGCACGGTCGTCGTCGCGAAGTCGAGCACGAACGCCGGCTCGTTCTTCGCGGGGATCGCGAATGCCAGCGGGTTCGTGCCGAGCATGATGTCGCGGCCGAACGTGGGCGCGCCGTAGCGCACGCTGTTGGTCGACGCGATGCCGATCATGTCGCGGTCGAGCGCGAGCATCGCGTAGTAGCCCGCGATGCCGAAGTGGTTGGAGTTGCGCACCGCGCCGAACGCGGCGCCGGTTTGCGCGGCTTTGTCGAGCACCCGCTCCATCGTCTTCTTGCCGGCTGGGTGGCCCAGCCCGTTACCGGCGTCGGTGAGCACCGACGCGGGCGTTTCGCGCACCGTTTTCAGCTCGGGACTCGGATCGAGCTGGCCGGCGCGGATGCGGCTCACGTAATACGACTCCAGCCGTGCGACGCCGTGCGACTCGACGCCGCGCAGATCGGCGGCGACCAGGACGTCGGCCACGGTCGCCGCGTCCTCCGCCGGGACGCCGACCTTCTCCAGGACGGTCGTGACGAAGGTTCGGAGCCCGGGCTCGGTCGCAAGACGATACTCGGACGTGATGACGTCGGCCATGCCGGTAGTGTACCCCCACGGCCGCGCCGAATCTACGACCGATGACCCTTCGCGCGGGCTCAGGCCAGGCTGCCGGCCTCGACGAGGGGCTCCTCGACGCGCTGCGGGCTGCGGTCCCGGGCGGGATCCTCACGGCGGCCGAGGACCTGATCGCCTACGGCTTCGACGGCACGTTCTACGAGCGCACGCCGCCGCTGGTCATCCTGCCGGCGACGACGGCCGAGGTGAGCGCGGTGCACCGCATCGCGACGGCGCGGCGCGTTGCGCTGACGCCGCGCGCGATGGGCAGCGGGCTGTCCGGCGGGGCCGTCCCGCTCGACGGCAGCATCGTGCTCGGCGTCGCGCGCATGGACCGCATCCTGGAGATCGACGAGATCGATCGCGTCGCGGTGGTGCAAGCCGGTGTAATCAACGCGAAATTGCAAGCCGAGGTCGAGCGGCGCGGACTCTTCTACCCGCCCGATCCGTCGAGCCTCAAGCAGAGCGCGATCGGCGGCAACGTCGCCGAGAACGCGGGCGGTGCGCGCTGTCTGAAATACGGCGTGACCGGCGACTACGTGCTCGCGCTCGAAGTCGTGCTGCCCGACGGCACCGTGATCCGCACGGGCGGCCGCACCGTGAAGAACGTGACGGGCTACGATCTGCGGCGGCTGTTCACGGGCGCGGAAGGCACGCTCGGCACGATCACCGAGATCACGCTGCGGCTGTTGTCGAAACCGAAGTTCGCGCGCGCGGCGCTCGCGGTGTTCGACCGCATCGAAGATGCGGCGGAAGCGACGACCGCGGTGATGGCGAGCGGCGTGCTGCCGGCGGCGATCGAGCTGGTCGACAACTTCACGATGCGCTGCGTCGAAGAGAACTCGCCGATCGGTTTGCCGCTCGACGCGGACGCGATCCTGATCTTCGGCGTGGACGGCAACTACGAGAGCGTACTCGCCGACGAGTTGGCGACGATCGACCGCATCGCGCGAGCGCACGGCGCGCGCGACGTGCGCGTCGCCGCGGACGATACGGCAGCGGCGCGGCTGTGGACCGCGCGGCGTTCGATCGCGCCCGCGCTCGCGCGGCGGCGCCCGAACAAGCTGGGCGAGGACGTGTGCATCCCGCCGCGCGCGATCGCCGCGCTGATCCGCCGCGTGCGCGAGATCGCGGCGCAGTACGCGCTGGAGATCCCGGTGTTCGGCCACATCGGCGACGGCAACTTGCACCCGAACATCCTGTGCGACAAGACGAACCGCGAGGAGATGACGCGCGTCGCCGGCGCGGCCCGCGCGATCTTCGAAGCGACGGTGGAGCTGGGCGGAACGCTCTCGGGCGAGCACGGCATCGGCCTGCTCAAAAAACAGTTCATGGAGCTGGACCTCGGCGCCGACGCGATCGCGGTGATGCGCAAGATCAAGGACGCGATCGATCCGCTGGGC
>JALZBE010000480.1 GCA_030947665.1 Vulcanimicrobiota bacterium
TCGTCGAACAGCGCGTTCGCGCCCGTCCCGGCCCCCGCGCGCGCGACGCGGTGCGCGATCATGGCGCGCGCCTCGGCGGCCTCCAGCGGCTCCAGCGCGGTCCACTCGTCCACCCGGTCCGCCAGGTTGCGGCGCGACTCGATCCGCTCGCGCAGCTCCGACTGGCCGAACAGCACGACGTTGAGGAGCTTGCGCTGCGGCACGTCGTAGTTGAGCAGCAGCCGCAGCACCTCGAAGACCTCGTCGCTCGCGTTCTGCGCTTCGTCGACCAGCAGCGCGAGCGTGAGCCCGTCGAGCACGGCCGCGTCGTACAGATAGTTCTTGAGCGCGTTCTTCAGCGCCGCGGGCGAGCGCGGGGGCAGTGCCAGGCCGAACGAGCGGGCGACGCCGAGCAAGAACTCCGTCTCGGTCGCGAACGACGGGTCGAGGATCTTTCCAAGCCGCACCTCGTCGCGGCCCAGCAGCTCGCGCTCGAGCTGAGCCATGAGGCTGGTCTTGCCGGTGCCGGGGTCGCCGACGACCGCCTGCAAGCCGCGCGACTCCAAGATGCCGCCGGCGAGGCGGTCACGAGCGCGCATCAGCCCCGGCGTCGTCCGGTAGAAGTGCGGGTCCGCCGTGTCGAGGAACGGATCGCGCTCCAACCCGAAGTGCCGGTAATACGGGGTCATCCGGCGTCTTAGCTTCGGCGGCGCGGCTGGAAGCGGCCTTTCCCTCGCGCGAATGCGCCCGGGTGCCGATACCTATCGGGTGAAGGCGGTGATCCTGGCCGGCGGTCTCGGTACGCGAATCAGCGAGGAGACGTCGACCCGCCCGAAGCCGATGGTCGAGCTGGGCGGGCGCCCGGTGCTCTGGCACATCATGAAGACGTACTCGCACTACGGCATCAACGACTTCGTCGTGTGCTGCGGCTATAAGGGGTACGTGATCAAGGAGTTCTTCGCGAATTACGCGCTGCACGCGTCGGACGTGACGTTCGACATGCGCGAGCGCTCGATGCGCGTGCACAACAGCGCGTGCGAACCGTGGACGGTGACGCTGGTCGACACCGGCGACGACACGATGACCGGCGGCCGCCTCAAACGCGTGCGGCGTTATCTGGGCGACGAGCCGTTCTGCTTCACGTACGGCGACGGGCTGTCGGACGTCGACGTGCGCGCGGTGATCGATCACCACGCCGCGTCCGGCGCGCTGGCGACGATGACCGCGGTGCAGCCGCCCGGGCGCTTCGGCGCGGTGCGGCTGGAAGAGCAGAAGATCGTCGCGTTCGACGAGAAGCCGCAAGGCGACGGGGCGTGGATCAACGGCGGTTACTTCGTGTTGTCGCCCGGCGTGTTCGACTACATCGGGACGGACCAGACCGTGTGGGAGCGCGAACCGCTCGAGCAGCTCGCCGCGGACGGCAAGCTGTCCGCGTTCGTGCACCGCGGGTTCTGGCAGCCGATGGATACGCTGCGCGACAAGACGATGCTCGAAGAGTCGTGGGCCAGCGGTGCGGCGCCGTGGAAGGTGTGGGCGTGAACCTCGCGGAGCGCTATCCGCTGATCAGCATCCTGATCCCGAACTACAACTACGTGAAGTACGTCGCGACCGCCGTCGACAGCGCGCTCGCGCAGACGTATCCGAACATCGAAGTCGTCGTCTCCGACAACTGCTCGACCGACGGTGCGTGGGAGCTGCTCAACGAGCGGTACGCGAATGACCCGCGCGTGCGGCTGCACCAGAACGAGCAAAACATCGGGATGGCACGCAACTTCGACCGGCTGATGGAGCTCGCGCGCGGGCGTTACGTGATGTGCCTGTCGTCCGACGACTTCTTGTTCCCGCCGCACCTCGCGCGGCTGGCCGAACGCTTCGAGACCGAACCCGACCTCGACGTCGTGTACTGCAACGCGTACTTCGCGCACGAGGACGGCACGGTTTACGCGACGCGCGCGATGGCGGGCCAGTTCCCCGTCGACTTCACGGACGCGCGCGACGAGCTGGTCGAAGAGTTCACGACCGTGTGCCCGGTGTGCTTCCCGTGCGCGCTGTTCAAGCGCGAAGTGCTGCTCGAGCCCGGCATCTGCGGCGATCCCGCCAACGGCCAGGACGCGCGCGACTGGGAGCTGATCATCCGGCTCGCGCTCGCGAACAAGCGTTTCGCGTACATCGCCCAGCCGAGCATGGCGATCCGGCTGCACGCCGACCAGTTCAGCGGCGACGCGTATCACCGCTCCGGCCGCAACGTCCTCGACTACGCGTCGTACGTCGAGCGGTACATGGACCATCCCGAGTTCGTGCGCCGCATGCGCGGCCGCGAGGCGGGCGTCGCGCGGTTACTCAACACACTCGTCGCGCAGGCGCCCTCACTCAACGGCGGCGTGTCACCCTTCGACGCGGCGCAGCTGGCGCGCTTCGCCGCGCTCGAGCAGACGCTGCACGCGCGTGCCGCCGTCTACGAGCCCGCGCGCGTGCGCGAGTCGTGCGTCAGCGTCATCGTGGAGACTGCCGGTGCGCCGCGCCCGCTGCTGCGCGCGCTCGACTCGCTGAGCGCGCAGCGCTTCGGCGCGTGGGAAGCCGTCGTCGTCGACCACGGCTCGATCCCCGTCGAAGCGCTGGTGCGGGCGCATCCCGCCTGGGAGCGGATCGCGTACGTGCATCTTCCGGCCACGCACACGGCCGGTGCCGCGCGCAACCTTGCGCTGCGGATGATCCGCGGCGAGTACGTCGCATTTCTCGATCCCGACGATACGTTCGCCCCCGACCACCTCGAGCGCGCGGTCGCGGAGATCGCGCGCATGGGGGCGATGGTCTCGCTAGCAACGTCGCGGCTCGTGCTCGAGCGGACCAACGGCGCGGCGAGCACGTCGGAGCCGCTCGGCGAGTCCGCGCCGTTCGGCGGCGAGGAGAGCGATGTCGCGCGGCTGGACGTCGCGCACGCCGTCCCGCTCGGCGCGCTCGTGTTCTACCGCGGCCTGCTCGACCGGATCGGCGGTTTCAACGACAGCGTGCCGATTTTGGCCGACTGGGATTTCACGCTGCGCCTCGCGCGCGCGGCACGCTTTGCACCGACCGGCGCCACGACGCTTGACGCGGGCGCGCGGATCGGCTTGGTGGCGCAGCGGCTCGGCGCGGCGTTGCCGCACTATCTCGCGG
>JALZBE010000481.1 GCA_030947665.1 Vulcanimicrobiota bacterium
GCCCGACATCGCCCGGCTCGTCGCCGATCCCTACGCCGGGCCCGCGCGCATCGCGTCGAGCGGCGCGGCGTGGGACGTCGCGCCCGGCGGCGGCGCGTTGATCGCGCAGGTTCCGCCCGTACAGGCGTCGCCGGTTCCGGTGCAGTTCGTCGCGAAGCCCGATCCGAACAGCACATTTCTGCACGTCATCCCGCACACCGGTGAGCTCGACGTGCCGTACGGCACCACGGTGTTCCCGTGCGCGTTCGAGATCTTCACGTTCTACACGACGATCCACCAGCTCACCGACTGGGGCTACGGTACCAAGACGCAGAACCCGCCGCCGCCGACGTATCCGATCGAGAACTGGCCGACCGTGAGCTACCTCTCGTGGGCGGTGCCCGACATCCCCAAGAGTTTCCGGCCCTACAACAACGCGGGCGCACCCGGTGAGACGACCTGGACGGGTACTGCCGGACAATCGCAGCAGCATTGCATCGATCTCTCCATCGTGGTGCCCAACTCGCAGCCGGCGGGCGTCTACACCGCGACGATCCAGTACAACCTGATCGTCAACTAGCGCGCGTCATTCGTCGCGCCGCGCCGCGCCTAGGATGAGGGCGGCGAGCACGAGCAGCACGACACCGCCGTAGACGACGGTCGAGCGGGCGTGCAGCGCGTGGTACGCGTCGCCGTGCACGTCGGTCGTCGCCTCCATCTGCGGCACGATCGCGTGCTGCTGGTAGGTGGCCAGACCCAGCGCGAGCGCGACCAGCGCGGCGCGCGCGAAATCCCACGTCCGGTCGCCCGCGGCCGCCGCGCGCATGAGCCCCGCGGCGATCGCGATCCCGCCGAGCACGTACCCCCACACGGTCAGGTCGCCGATCGTGTGCGCGGTCAGCGCCGCGAAGCGGCCCGCGTCGAGCGGCGCGACGATGCGAAACGCGAGCGGCGCGGACACGAACGCGAACCCCGCGAGCGCGCCCAGCCAGACGCCCAGCGCCGGCAGCTCGATCGCCGCGAGGACGCGGTCACGCCGTCCGGAAGGGTTGGTCCTCATCGTCGCGCCTTTCCGAGGAGGATCACGCTGGACCCGCTCGCGTTCATCACCGCGCTCGCACGCGACGCCGGCACGCTCCTGTGCGAGCGGCTCGACGACCCGCGCGAGATTGCCGAGAAGCGTCCGCACGATCTGGTGACCGACGCGGACCGCGCGAGCGAGGCCCTCATCATCGACCGCATTCGTGCGGCGTTTCCCGCCGCGTCGATCCTGGGCGAGGAGAGCGGCGTGCTCGGCGGTCACGGTGACGAACGCTTCGTCGTCGACCCGCTCGACGGCACGACCAACTACGCGCACCGCTATCCGCTGTTCTGCGTGTCGATCGCATACGAGCGCGCCGGCATCGTCGAAGCCGGCGTGGTGTTCGCGCCGGTGCTCGGCGAGCTGTTCGCCGCGCGGCGCGGCGGCGGTGCGACGTGCAACGGCGTGCCGGTCCGCGTGTCGGTGATCGCCGCCGTGTCGGATGCGATGGTGTGCACCGGGTTCAATCCCGCGGGCTACGCGCGCAACGGCAAGTACTTCGCGCACCTCTCCGATCGCGCGCAGGCGGTGCGGCGCGACGGTAGCGCGGCGCTCGATCTCGCGTTCGTCGCCGCCGGGCGCTTCGATGCATTCTGGGAGTGGGACCTCAAGGCGTGGGACGTGGCGGCGGGCGCGCTCTTGATCGAAGAAGCGGGCGGGCGCACCGGCGCGATCGACGGCGCGCCGCTCGATATCGCGAACGGTTCGATCGTGGCGTCGAACGGCATGCTGCATGCGGAGATGGAGCGGTTGCTCGGCGAGGTCTGACGGCAGGGGATTGCGGTGCTCGTCCGCCATCGTGCGTGCATGGAATCGAACGAGGAGGAGATGGTGCTCGTCTCGCGCGCATCGCTCCAGCAGCTGCAGCGGCAGATCGACGGGCTCCCCGACGTCTTCGCGAAATCGACGCAGGAGATCGGCCGTGCGCTCTCCGCGCGGCTGGCGGGCGCGTTGGACGATCTCGCCGCGCAGCTCACCGAAACCACCGACGACGCGCTGCGGGCGATTCGCGACGCGATTCCGGTGGTGATCGCACAGCACGCGCCTGATGTCGAGCCGGCGGTGCTCGATGCGATCACCGAGGCGATCTACGCTCGCGCGGCGGAGCGGTTCGCGACGCTACGGGCCGCGCAGCGGATTTTGAGCGAGCGGCTGCAGCAGGCCGAGTAGCCGCGCGGCGCGGCGCGTGAACGTGGTCTTCGTCATCGCCGTGCTCGGTCTAACGCACGACCTCGTCCATCGTCGCGAGGAAATGTTCGACCTCTTCGTCCGTCGTGTACAAGTGCGCGCTCACGCGCAGGCCGCAGCCGGGCCGGTAGTCGACGAAGATGCGGCGGTCGATCAGCGCGTGCAGCACGCGCTCGCCGTCGGGGACGTCGATCCCGACCCAGCCCGTGCGGCGCGCGGCGTCGTGCGGCGTGTTGACGCGCCAGCCGCGCTCGAGCGCGGCGTCGGTGAGCCGCGTCGTCAGCCGCACGTTGTGCTCGCGGATCGCGGCGACGCCGATCTCCCGGATGACGTCGTGTCCGGCGCGCGCGACGAGGTAGCCCGGGATCGTCGGCGTGCCGGTCGCCCAGCGCAGCTGATCGGTGGCGTAGTCGATCGGGGGCGGTTCGAACGCGAACGGATCGCGGTGCGCGAACCAGCCGGTGACCATCGGCGCGAAGCGCTGCGCCAGGGACGGCTTGACGTACATCCAGCCGCAGCCGGGCCCGCCGCATAGCCACTTGTGCGAGCCGCCGACGACGACGTCGAGATCGAGCGCGACGACGTCGTAGGGATACGTCCCCGTCGTCTGGTACGCGTCGAGGACGACGAGCGCGCCCGCTTCGTGCGCGCGGGCGACGATCGCCGGCACGTCGATGACGACGCCGCTTTGATAATACGCGTGCGACAGCACGACGAGCGCGGTGCGCTCGGTGATCGCCGAGCAGATGCGGTCGGTGGGGATCGTTCGGCCGTCGTCGGTCGGCACGCGCACCGTCGTCGCGCCGGCGCGCTCCCACGCGGTCCACACGTACGCGAGCGACGGAAACTGCAGCGCTTCGTACACGATCTCGTTGCGGTCGGCGC
>JALZBE010000482.1 GCA_030947665.1 Vulcanimicrobiota bacterium
GCGCGCGATCAGGTGCGCGCGTTCCTCGACGCGCACGAAGAGCTGGAGCGCGTGGCGGTGCGCGTGAACCCGGGCGATTCGCCGGACGGCCGCGCGGATCTCGCGATGCTCGCCGGCGCGCGCCGCGTCGGCGCCGTGGTGATCCCGAAGGTGGGCGACGTCGCGGACTGCGCGCGCGTCTCGGAAGAATTGGGTGACGTGCCGCAGATCGTCATCATCGAGACGGCGCGCGGCGTGGCGCATTGCGAGACGATCGCGCTCGCGCCGCACGTGCTTGCGCTCGCGTTCGGGCCGTACGACCTGGCGGCGGAGCTCGGCGGCCTCACCGACACCGACGTGATGCTGCCGCACCGCGCGCGCGTGCTCGTCGCCGCGCGCGCCGCGGAGCGCTGGGCGATCGACGGCCCGTCGCGCGAGTACGGCGACGTCGCGATCCCCGCGCGCGACGCCGAGCACGCGCGCCGCCTCGGCTACGACGGCAAGCTGCTGATCCACCCCGCGCAGATCGCGCCGGTGCGCACGGCGTTCGCGCCGTCGAAAGCAGACGTCGCATACGCGCGCCGCATCGTCGATGCCGCGGCGCGCTCGAACCCGGCGGTCCTCGACGGCACGATGATCGACCCGCCGATCGTGATCGCGGCGGAACGCGTTCTGCGCCGCGCAACGTTCGCGACGGAATAAGAAAAGCCCGGACGTCTCCGGGCTCCCGTTCCTATCGCCCCGTGTTGCGGTTTACGATAAGCCGGCCCCGGAACGCCTCCGGTGCCTCAAACGCCCGCTCCCTGCGTGCGTAGCGCAGCGACTCCATTGCGGGCCTACGCGGGGCATCATAAGCAGTTCCGCGCCGGCTGTCAATCCCTAAACGATTTCGATTCCAACCGCATTTCCCACCACGCGGCGAACAGCGCAGAGATCGTCCGGATCCATGAGCGGAATGGACCAATTGCCGTCATAGAAAATTCTGTCCAACCGCGCGAGCCCTACGTGAGCGATCAGATCGCCTTTCGCCCAGCACGTCTTGAGACCGACATACCGCCCACCCGGAATCGGAAGATGCCACGGTAAAGCCGGATGCGGTTCGACCTCACTCAGCGGAACGACGATCACCGTCGCATCAGATACGTACTTGAAAGCGCGCATCGGCGAAACGACGACAACGCGCCGTTTCTTCACCATCTCCGGACGAAGATATCCTTCGAAGTTGCAGATGACGATCGATCCCGGTGCCGGCACGAACGAGAGCCCCACCCATTCGTGATAGCAGCGCCGAATTGCCGGATCGTGTTCGCGATGTGAACGTTAGGTTGCGTTCGCCTCGTCCGGCCCCGGCAACGGCGCCGATGCGCGCTCGCCGAACGCGCCGCTCGCACGCAATTGTGCGGTCTTCTCCTCGTCGTATCCGAGGAGCCCGCGCAGCACCGTCTCCGTATGCTCCCCCAACCCCGGCGCGCGTTCGTGCCGCGCGGGCGCTTCGCCCACATGCACCGGGCTCGCGATCCAGCGCGCAGTGCCGAACGCCGAGTGCGGAACCTCCGTGACGAGTCCGCGCGCGGCCGTCTGCGGGTCAGCCAGCGCTGCACGCACGTCGTTGATCGGCCCGCACGGCACGCCGGCGGCGGTGAGCGCCGCTATCCAGTCCGCGGTCGGGCGCGTCGACAGCACCTCCTGCAGCGTCGAAGTCACGAGCGCGCGGTTCGCGCGCCGCGCGGCGAATCCGCGAAAGCGCGGGTCGTCGCGTACGTGCTCGATGCCCACCACGTCGACGAGCCGCTGCCAGAACTTCTCCTTCGCGCATACGATCACGATCCAGCCGTCCGCCGTGCGGAAGTTCTGGAACGGCACGATCGACGGGTGCGCCGAGTACGCCAGCCGCTGCGGCTCGTACGCGCCGTCGGGCGCGAGCGCCCACGACGCGACGTAGGTGAGCATGTTCATCGCGGTGTCGAACAGCGAGGTATCGCAGCCGATGCCGTCGCGCCGCGCGGCGTGCACGCCCGCCAGGAGCGCGAGCGCGGCGACGAGCCCGCCGCTGTAGTCCACCACGGACAAACCGGACTTCGTTGGCGGACCATCCGGATCGCCCGTCAGCGACTGCCAGCCGGCCAGCCCTTGCAAGATGTAATCGTACGCCGGCTCGGCCGCCCGCGGCCCCGTCATCCCGAAACCCGACAGCGACACGCACACGATGCGCGGGTTGACGTGCGCGAGGTCGGCATACCGCAGGCGCAGCTTCGCGGGGATGTCGCCGCGCAAATTCGAGTACACCGCGTCGCTGACGCGCACGAGATCCTCGAACACCGCGCGGCCCGCATCATTGGTGAGGTCGAGCGCCACGCTGCGCTTGTCGTGGTTGAACGTCTCAAAGAACAGCGAGTCGTCGCCGGACTGGTACGGCGGCACCGCGCGTCCGACGTCGCCGCCGGTGCGCGCGTCCTCGATCTTGATTACGTCCGCACCCAGCTCGGCGAGGTGCACGGTCCCGAACGGGCCGGCGCCGTACTGCTCGACGGCGATCACGCGAACGTCTTCGAGCGGTCTCATGTCGACCGCGGCATGCCGAGCACTTTGTGCCCGAGGTAGGCGAGGATGAGGTTGTTCGAGAGCGGCGCCACGGTGTACAGGCGCGTCTCGCGCGCGATCCGCTCCACGTCGAAGTCCGCGGCGAAGCCGTTGCCGCCCAGCGCGTCGATCGCGGCGTTCGCCGCCTGCCACGACGCTTCGCTGGCGAGCAGCTTGGCGGTGTTCGCCTGCGGGCCGCACGGTTCGCCGCGGTCGAAGCGGTCCGCCGCGTCGCGCCGCATCAAGTCGGCCGCCTCGACAACCGCGTGCGCGCGCGCGATGGGGAATTGAATCGACTGGTTGGCGCCCAGCGGCTTGCCGAACACCTCGCGCCGCGTCACGTACTCCGCGGCGCGCTCTACCAGAAACCGCCCGTGGCCGACGCACTCGGCCGCGATGAGGATGCGCTCCGCGTTCCAGCCGTCGATGATGTAGCGAAAGCCGCGGCCTTCCTCCCCGATCAGATTCTCCGCGGGGACCTCCAAATCGTGGATCGCGATCTCGTTCGTTTCGTTGTTCATCCACACCGGGATCGGCGTGACGTCGATGGTACCGGGCCGCAGCCCACGCA
>JALZBE010000083.1 GCA_030947665.1 Vulcanimicrobiota bacterium
CCTCGCCCGGCGCGGTGCGGACGAGGCGACCGTCACGCTCGTCGCGCACGCCGAGCTGCCCGACGGGCCGCTGAGGCTGCGCTACCCGACGCGCACCGGCGCGCTGCTGCGCGTCGACGGCATCGTGCGCGGCGCGTTCGACGGCATGCACGGCGCGATCGACCTGCCGCCGATCCCCGGCCCACGCGAGCTCGTGCTGGAAGTCGAGCGCCGCTCGCTGCCGATCTCCGGGCTGCCCGACGGCGACGGCGTGCGCTGGCACTTGATGCTCTCACGCGCGTCGCAGAAACCGCACGAGCACCTCGAGATCGCCGTGCGCGACGGCGCGCCGGAGGGCGAGGCCCTTGGCGTCCCGCTCGTCGGGCACTCGCACCTCGACGTCGCGTGGTTATGGACGTACGACGCGACGCATCGCAAGGCGCTGCGCACCTTTGCGACGGCGCTGCGCGAGATCGAGAACGATCCGCGCTTCGTGTTCGCGCAGAGCCAGCCGCAGCTCTACGCCTGGGCCTTCGGTGCCGACCGCGAACTCGGCGAGCGCGTCCGCGCGCATGCCGGGAACGCCTGGGATGCCAGCGTTGCCACGATGTGGGTTGAAGCCGATCTGCACGCGCCCAGCGGCGAGTCGGTGCTGCGCCAGTTCGCGCACGGCATCCGCTGGACGCGCGACAACCTCGGCATCGTGCCGACCGTCGCATGGCTGCCCGACACGTTCGGCTTCCCGTCGACGTTCCCGACGCTCGCCGCCCACGCCGGCGTGCCGTATTTCGCGACGACCAAGCTGCAGTGGAACGAGACGACGCGCTGGCCGTATCCGCGCTTTCGCTGGACCGACGACGACGGTTCGTCGCTGATCGCGGCGGTGATCGACAGCTACGAGGGCGCGCTGACCGACAAGCGGCTGGCGACCGCACGCGAGCGCGACGAGGTACTCGTCGTCGGCTATGGTGACGGCGGCGGCGGCGCAACCGATGCGGACCTTTCGCGCGTGGGTGACGGCTCGCGCGGCTGGACGCGCATGGCGGACTGGTTCGAGCACGACGTCGCGGCGGGCGCGCTGCCGGAGCACCGCGGCGAGCTGTACCTCGAGACGCACCGCGGCACGTACACCACGCATCACGACATAAAATCCCGCAACGCCGCGCTCGAGCGCGCGCTCGCCCATGCCGAGGAGCTCGCGGCCTGGTGCATCGCGGTGCGCGCGCCGGAGGCGATCCGGCGTTCGCTCGGTGAAGATCTGCGCAGCGCGTGGCGGATCGTGCTGCGCGCGCAGTTCCACGACGTGATCCCGGGGACGGCGATCGGCGCGGTGTACACCGACGTGCAGGGCGAGTACGACCGCGCGTTCTCGATCGCCGCGCGCGTCCGCGCCGCGGCGATCTCCGTGCTGCCGCGCAGCGATCTGCGCGTCGTCCCGCCGCCGCCGATCGAGCCCGTCCGCGACGACGGCGCGTGGGTATTCGCCAACCCGTACGTTCGCGCGCGCGTGCGCTACGACGGCACGATCGTCGAGCTGGCCGGCTTCGACGGCCCCAATCTGGTCGCGGTCGCCAACGGTATCGCCGCATATGCGGACAAGCCGCGCAAATGGGACGCGTGGAACCTCGACGCGGACTACGCGCGCAAGCCGGTGCGGGTGCGTCCGACCGGCGCGGCCGTCGAGGACGGCGCGCTCGTCGTGCGCCTGCGCGCCGGCAAAGCGTCGGCGCTGACGATGCGCATGGCACTGCACGAGAACGAGCCGTGGCTGCGCGTCGAGATCGCAGCGAGCTGGCGCGAGGATCACGTGCTGCTGCGCGCTGAGCACCGCGTCGCGCTCGACGCGCGCGAGGTGCGATACGGCCAGCAGCACGGCACGATCGTGCGCACGGCGTTTCCGCAGAGCGATGCGGAGCGCGCGCAGTTCGAAGTCCCGGCGCAGCGCTGGGCGCACGTCGACGACGGCACGCACGGGCTCGCGGTGTTCAGCCCGGATCTGTACGGCTGGAACGGCGTCGGGTTGAAGGACGGCGGCGTGCGGTTGGGCACGTCGCTGCTGCGTTCGCCGCGCTGGCCCGATCCGCTCGCCGATCGCGGCGAGCAGCGGCTGGAGTACGCGTTCGTGCCGACGTCCGGCGCGTCGATCTCCGCGCTCGAGCACGCCTGGATCACGTACGCCGAGGAAGACCGCGTGCGGCTGTTCACGTGCGAGCACCCGTCGGTGCTGATCGTCGCAACGTATCCGGCGGACGACGCGAGCGGCGTCGTCGTGCGCGTCCGCGAGTGCGATGGCGGCCGCCATCGCGTGGCGATGCGCTGCGGGGGGCGCGTGCGGGCTGCGATCTCCGTCGACGCCGTGGAGCGGCCGGTGGACGCCAAGGTCGAGATCGTAGAGGAGGACCTCGTGTTCGACCTCGGCCCGTTCGCGCTGCGCTCGTTCCTGGTGCGGTTCTGACCTGATCCAGCGGTCGCGCGAGCGTGCGCCTATCGGACGGTTGGGCCGGGACTTTAGCGGATTTCCCAACTCTTAACCGCACCGATACAATGCGCGGTGCGTTTCTGCCAGGTCGCCACGCCCGCTCTGTGCTACAACTTGTGCCTGGCGAGCTTGACGGCTCGCTATTTCTTGCCGCCGGGCCGTCCGGCGCGCTCGCTGTCTTACGAGACTGGGTGTCGATAAGGATGAATTCGTTGCGAAGATTGTTGGGAGCGGCCGTTGCCGTCGCGTTTTTGGCCGGATGCGGAGGCGGAGGCGGCGGAGCTCTGACGACGCCGCCCACCACGCCGCAGAAGCCGGCCGGCACGCCGGAGTCGGTGAGCATCTCCGTGATCATCGGCGGCACGACCGCCGGGCGTGGCTCGTCGAGCGGCGTGCGCCGTCCGAAGTTCGTGTCGCCGTCGACCAACGGTATCGATTTCAAAGTGTACGCGCACGGCGGCAACACGATCATCGGTCAGTCCGACACCGACATCTCGTCGGGTTCGGCGGCCTGCGGCAGCCAAACCGGCACCCCGCGCACGTGTACGATCAACGTCCCCGCGCCCGCCGGCAACGACGATTTCGTCGCGACGACCTACGACGGTGCGCCGGTGAGCGGCTCGTTCGCAAGCTCGCACGTCTTGGGCATCGGCACGCTGAACGCGACGATCGTCTCGGGTCAAGCCAACAACCTGACGATGTACATCAGCGGCGTCATCAACACGCTGGGCTTCCTGGCCGCGCACGCGTCGCTTCCGGCGGACGGCGTCGCCCACACCCTCGGGTTCGTGCTGAATCCGTCGGACTTCGACAACAACCCGATCACGGCCGGCGCGAACGACCCGTACCAGAACCCGATCAGCGTGCAGCTGAACGAAACGGGCGGCAGCGGTCACGCGACCATCGTGAAGAACGGCACGAACACGAGCGGCACGAGCACGACGCTAAATTTTTCAACCGACACCGTCGCGGTGCGGTACGACGGCGGCGGCGCGCCCGGCTACGACGTGGCGGTCACCGTGAGCAGCACCAACGTCACGGCCGAGACGCTGACGATCTCGCCCATGTACGTCACGTCCGCGAGCCCGTACCGGTCCGGAACGACGCTGACGTTCACCGGGACGGGGCAGACCGCACTGGTGAATCTGAGCGAGACCGGTGCAGCCGGGACGCTGCAGTACCATGCGACCGCGAGCAACACGTGCTCAGGTATCGCGACAGCGTCCAACCCCGCCGTGGGGCCGAGCTCGTCGTCAACGGTCACCGCCACCGGCGCCGGCTCGTGCACGATCGCATTCGGCGACGGCATGAGCACCATCACGTGGAACGTCGTCGTCTCGACGACGTCCGCGACCGTGACCGTTCCCACCGGTGAGCTCGGGCCCATCGTCTTCAACGGCTATGCGAACGGTCCGATCCAGGGACAGACGGATCCGGCTTCCGGCAAGCCTTGGCTCTCGAACTCGTGCGGCGGCTTCGATTACGACGCGGCCGTCGTCAACACCGGCAGCTACCCGGCGAACTGGACGGGTTTCGTCCAGCCCACGAAGGCGCTTCGATTCTCCAACCCGGTGACGCAAGGGTGTTACTCAGGTCTGGGAACCCCAGAGGGTCCGAAGACGTCCGGCTATCCGAACGCGCTCACCGATACCTCCGGCCCAACTCAGTGCGGACCGACGTGCAATCCGTACTTCTCGTTCCAATTCACCGCGACGTCTTCGACCGGCGGATTCCAGCCCGATCTCGAGGTGAATTTCTCGCCCGTATTTGCCAACAACGGCGCGCGCATGGCGTGGGTCGGCCTGTGGCACACGACCGATCCCAGCAACAACCAAAAGCTGTTGATCTTCACCAACGACGTCCAGGGAGTCGCGGGCGGATTTACCGCGCCGTGTTTATCCTGCGCCAACTTCCAAGCGCATGAGGTGGCATACGTTGATCCGAGCAAGCCTCACAAGATCGGCCTCGCGATGAACTTCGTGCAGCCGACGAACGACGCCGTGACGATCTATGTAGACGGGGTGCAGCAGCCCGCGTCGACGACAGTGCGCTCGTGGGAGGACTACTATCTCTACGACACGGAGAGCGATCCGGGCTTCGCATATCCGTACTCTCGTGCGGTTGACGACGTACTGTTCCGGGCCGGTGACGTGGACACGTGCCTGAACTTCGCCGACTATAACGACCCCAGCCTCACGTCGTGCAGCGCCGCTTCGCCGCGCACGGGTCACCCGGGTCACACCGCCAACTCCGGCCAGGGCTTCCTGATCACGGACATCTCGACGTGCTCCGGTACCCAGGCATCGTGCGCGCAAGCGATCTCGACTTCGAGCTTCGCGCGGAGCGCGCAGTCCCGTTCGACCAGCTTCTCACGCTCGTCGGCGGCGAACGCGTTGCGCAAGATGAGTCGAGTCAGGTAAAACGCGGTCGCGCTGAACCTCGCGCGACACGTTCCAGCGAGCCGGCTTCTCCTCGGAGGGGCCGGCTTTCGCTTTGCTACAGGAATGCGTCCGCGCGAGAATCATAGTCACATCGCAATGCGCGTGATCGACACCGTCCTCTTCGACCTCGACGACACGCTGCACGACGACACGACCGCCTATCGCGCGGCCGCGCGCAGCGTGGCGGAGACGATCGCGCGCGAGCACGGGATCGACGCGCAGGCGCTGGCCGATGCGTACGAACGCGCCGCGATGGCGTTCTGGTCGTC
Source organism: Vulcanimicrobiota bacterium (assembly GCA_030947665.1). Classification (GTDB taxonomy): domain Bacteria; phylum Vulcanimicrobiota; class Vulcanimicrobiia; order Vulcanimicrobiales; family Vulcanimicrobiaceae; genus Vulcanimicrobium. The sequence continues at coordinate 5,169 of JALZBE010000083.1, forward strand.
GCTGACGGCGGAACACCTCGCGGTCGCGATCGAGGACCAGCGCGTGCGGATGTGGCAGGAGGCGCTGCGCGCGGTCGGGCTCGAGGACCGCGTGCTCGCGGAGCGCGCCGCAGGCGGTTACGTTCGCGCGCGCGCCGACGTGCTCGAGCTGTCGCCGGGCGCGCTCGACGTTCTCGTCGCGCTGCGCGAGCGCGGCTGCAAGCTGGGCCTCGTGACCAACGGCTTCGCCGCCACGCACCACGACAAGATCGACCGGCTCGGCCTGCGCGAGCGGATGGACGCGTTCTTCATCGCCGACGAGGTCGGGATGATCAAGCCCAATCCCGACCTCTACCGGCACGCATGCCGCGTGCTCGGGAGCGAGCCCGCCCGCACCGCAATGGTAGGCGACCGCTACGCCCGCGACGTCCTGGGCGCGCACGAGGTGGGCCTCTTCACCGTGCTGTTGGACGTCCACGCGATCCCCATCCCGCCCGGCGGCCCGCAGCCTGACGCCGTCGTGTCGTCCATCACCGAGCTGATCGGGGTTCTGCCGCTCGCCTGCTCAAGGGGTCGGGGGCCCGCTCGGTGAACGCCTGCCCCGATGACACAACCGCCTTCGGTCGAAAGCGTTTTCTCCCGCGCGTGGACGCTGCTTTCGAGTAATTGGATCATTATCGTGCCCGGTATCGTCATCGGGCTGATCGTCGGGATCATCAGCGGGCTCCTGACGCCGCACTACTATTCTTCCGCCGATTACCAGAACGATCCGGGGCTCGCGATGGCGAACCTCGGCGGCGCATTCGTTCGCGGCATCCTGGTCGCCGGCGTCGGCGTGCTGGGCTACATCGCGACGACGGCGTACACGGTCGGCATGGCCGGCGCGGCATGGCAACGCGGTACCACGACCCTCGCCGACGGGTCGGCCGCCTTCCAGGAGCGCTCGAGCAACATCGTCATGACGGCGATCGGGCTGATCGGGATCGGAATCGTCGCGGCGATCCTCGCGCTACCGACGCTCACACTGTCGCTGCTCGCGTTCTGGGTCTTCACGCTGTATGCGATGCCGGCGGCGGTGATCGGCAACGCGCCCGGCTTCTCGTCGATCGCGGAGTCGTTCCGGATCGCGGCCAAGCGGTTCGTGCCGACGCTCATCATCGCGATCCTGATCGCGGTGATCTCGTTCGTGCTGGGTCTGCTCACGCTGCCGCTGCACTTCATCCCGTTCCTCGGCCCGATCGTCAGCAGCGTCATCACGCAGATCGTGATCGCGTTCGCGATGCTGGTCATCGTCGGCGAGTATCTCAGCCTGCGCAACGAGGGAACGACCGCCTCGTCGTACGGATCGGCGCCGCCGCCGTCGTCGTACCAGCCGACGCCACCGCAGTATGGAGCGGCCCCGCCGCCGCCGTCGTCGTACGGAACGCCGACGCCGCCGCCGCCGCCCTCGTACCCGGATCCCGGCGGCCCCGCCGTTTAGAAGACGCCGCGCGTGCAGACCAACCCAATGCTCGGCACGTCGGCCACGGCGCAAGCACCCGGAAACGCGGTCCCCGACCAGCTTCTCGACCGCTGGAGCTGGGGACCGTTCTTCCTGTGGCTGTTCTGGGTGTTCTGGAACGCCGACAGCACGCACAAGATCATCGCGATCGCGATCTTCGTGTGCAACTTCATCCCGTTCGTGCACTTCCTCGCCTGGCCGGCGTCGCTCGTCTTCGCGATCTACCTCGGCGTCAAGGGCAACCGGCTGATGGCCGCCAACCGCCGATTCGCGAGCTTGGCCGACTTCGTCGCGGTGCAGTCCGCGTGGGCGCGCTGGGGCGTCATCGTCTTCATCGTGTCGACCGCGCTGGTGATCCTCATCATCGCAATCTTTGGCGCGGCGCTGGTTGCCATCGGCATCGGCGCGGCGGCATCGGGTTCGCACGCTCGCTGACAATTTTCGCGCCGCGATGGGGCGCCGCGTGGAACCGTTCGCTTCCGCTCGCGGGTCCTAGCGAGGTATGCCGGACGCGACCACGCACGCGCTCGATGCGATCGTCATCAAGGGCGCGCGGGAGCACAATCTCAAGAACATCGACCTGACGCTCCCTCGCAACAAGCTCATCGTGATGACGGGCTTGTCGGGGTCGGGCAAGTCCTCGCTCGCGTTCGACACCATCTACGCCGAGGGCCAGCGGCGCTACGTCGAGTCGCTCTCGTCGTACGCCCGGCAGTTCCTGGGCCAGATGGAGAAGCCCGACGTCGACTACATCGAAGGGCTGTCGCCCGCGATCTCGATCGACCAGAAGTCCACCTCGCGCAACCCGCGTTCGACGGTCGGCACGGTCACCGAGATCTACGACTATTTGCGATTGCTGTACGCGCGCGTCGGCTTGCCGCACTGCTACGAGTGCGGCAAGCAGATCAGCTCGCAGACCGCCGAGCAGATCGTCGACCAGATCCTCGCGTTCCCCGAAGGTACGCGCATCCAGCTGCTCGCGCCCGTGATCCGCGGCCGCAAGGGCGAATACACCAAGCTGTTCGAGGAGATCGGCAAAGAGGGCTTTGCGCGCGTCCGCGTCGACGGCGAGATCCGCGAGCTCAAAGACAAGATCGAGCTCGACAAGAAGCGCAAGCACACCGTCGAGGTGGTGGTCGACCGGCTCGTCGTGAAGCCCGACGTCCGCTCGCGGCTGGTCGACTCCATCGAGACGACGCTCAAGCTGTCGACCGGCATCGTCACGGTGCTCTATCAAGCCAAGGTGAATGCCGAGACGCCCAAGGCGTCGGAGCAGTGGGTCGAGGCGACGTTCAGCGAGTCGTTCGCGTGCGCGTCGTGCGGCATCTCGTTCCAAGAGCTCGAGCCGCGGCTGTTCTCGTTCAACTCGCCCTACGGCGCGTGCCCCGCGTGCAGCGGCCTGGGCGAGAAGATCGAGATCGACGAGTGGAAGGTGATCCCCGACCGCACAAAGTCGATCAAAGACGGCGCGATCGTACCGTGGTCGAAGAACCTGGGCAGCGGGCGCTATCCGTCGACGAACCCGTACTACATGCAGCAGGTGGAGCGGCTGTTGCGCTCGCGCCGCTGCAAGGCCACGACGCCGGTCGAAGAGCTGCCCGAAGACGTGGTCGACATGA
>JALZBE010000084.1 GCA_030947665.1 Vulcanimicrobiota bacterium
GATCACCGCCGCCGAAGGGACGCTCGCATCGGTGGAGTCCGGCGTCGCGACCGACGTGCGCCAGGCGCTGCGCGCCGTACAGACCGCGAGCGCGAACCTGGTGACCCAGCGCGAAGCGCAGCGGCTCGGCGCCGAATCCGCGCGCATCGCGCAGCTGCAATACCGCAACGGTTTGATCTCGCTCACCGACGCCACCGCCGCAGAGCAGAGCGCGCTCTCGGCCGCGAACGACCTCGTCGCCGCGCGCGTCGCCTATCTCAACGCGCTCGCTCGCCTGCGCGCAGCCGTCGGCGTCGCCGACCCGCTCGCAGTCGTCGAACCGGGGGCCCCGTGAACCGTCGCCGCAACGTCATCATCATCCTCGTCGTGCTCGTGGCGGTCATCGCCTTGGGCGCGTTCGCCGCGAGGCCGAAGAACGACGCGCTCACCGCGCGCGTCGTGAAAGTCGCGTACACGCGCTATCAGGCGAAGCTTCCGGAAACCGGCATCGTGCAGCGGCCGCAGACGCAGACGCTCACGGCGCTCGTGTCGGGCAACGTCGATCGCGTCTACGTGCGGCCCGGCCAGCACGTCGGCGGCGGCCAGCTCCTCGCGACGATCTCGAATCCGCAGCTCGTCAACGCCGAGCAGACGGCGCAGCAGGCGTACGTCGCGTCGGCGGGCCGCGCGCGCACCGCATCGTCCGCCAACTCGGTACTGCCGGCGCAGAACCGGTCGAGCATCGTGCAGGCGCAGGCGGCGCTAGAGCAGGCACGCTTCAACCTCAACCAGGCGATCCAGGACCAGCGCGCGGGGACGCAGTCGGGGCTCGGGTACGGGGGCACATCGGCGTCGCAGCAGCGCGCCGCAGCGGACGCGAACGTCGCGCAGCGCCAAACGGATCTGCGGGAAGCGGAACGCATCGCCACGGCCAACCGCGACCTCTACGCCCAAAAGGCCATCTCGAAGGACACGCTCGACCAGTCGGTCGCGAAGCTCGATCAAGCGCGTGTCGCATTCGCCCAAGCCACGCGCGACCGCAACGAGACCTACGCGCAAATCTCGCGACAAAATCCGGTGCTCGCCGAGCGCGTGCAAGCCGACCGCGACGCGGTGACGCAAGCGCAGGCCGCGCTGGCGGCGGCGCGCGCGAACGCGGGCCAAGACAAGAGCGGCGACGTGCAGGCGGCGCAAGCCGACACCGCCCAGCGCTACCAAGACTGGCGTTACGCGGCCGATCAGGTCGCGCGCCTACGTATCGTCGCGCCGTTCGCGGGCGTCGTGCAGACGATTGCGAACCAGGCCACCGACACGCTGCGGCCGCTGCAGCCGGGCGACACGGTGACGGCGGGGCAGGCGATCGTCACGATGTCGGGTGCGTCCGGCTTCATCGTGCGCACGCGTGTGGACGAGCAGGACGTCGCCAGCATCCGGTTGGGCCAGCCCGCCATCGTGTCGGGCGAGGATCTCGGCACGATCAAGCTGCCGGCGCACATCGCGGCGATCGGCGCCGTCGCGCAGAAGAGCGATGACCCCTCGAACACCGCGCGCCAGGTGATCACGACGGTCGCGCTCGACAAGACCGTGACGTTCCTGCGCGACGGGATGACCGTCGACGTCGACATCGTCACGCAAGACCGCCCGCACGTACTCGCCGTGACCGCGGACGCGATTCGCCGCGACGCGAACAACAAGCCGTTCGTGCTGCTGGTCACCGGCGGCAAGACCGTCAAACGCCCCGTGACGCTCGGGACCACCAGTGAGTCGCAGGCGATCGTGACGCGCGGCCTCAAGCCCGGCGACGTCGTTATCGGCGAACGCAACGTCGGGATCGTCGAAGGCATTCGCGTCACGCCGACGATGCTGCCGTCCGCGAGCCCGTCGCCCGGCCAGTGACCCGTCTCCTCGCCTACCTCGGCGAAGCCCTCACCGCGATCTGGCGCAATCGCACCCGGTCGGTGCTGACGATGCTCGGGATGATCATCGGCACGTCGTCGATCATCGCCGTGCTGGGGATCAGCCGCGCCGCGTCGGGTGGCATCGCCGGAACGCTGAACTCGTTCGGTGACCCCGGCATCACGATCGGGGTCGATCCCAACCAGGACGACCCGCGCGCCGCCGCGATCCAATATCGCGACGTCCGCACGATCGCGACGGACCTGGGGCCGTTGCTGTCATACATCGAGCCGACGTACGCCCGCAACTTCACGCTGCGGTCGAAAGGCAAATCGATCACGACGTTCCTCGCGTCGGCGAGTCCGAAGTCGCAAGCCAGCATCACGCTGCGCGAGGGCCGCGCCCTCACCGAGGACGACGTCACGTCCGGCGCGCACGTGTGCTTGACCACGCCCCAGCTCGCCGACAAGCTGTTCAAAGACGCACCCGCAACGGGGCAAACGCTGGACCTCGGCCCGATGCGCTGTACCATCGTCGGCGTCTACGGCGAGGTCAAGGGCAGTCTTTTCAGCCAGATCGCGGCGAGCGACGTCGCGGTCATTCCGTATACGACGTACCACAGCATCGCGTCCGGCCCGGTCGACGATCTGACGGTCTACGCGGCGCCCGGCGTGACGGTGGGCCGCGTCTCCGACGCCGTCGACGCCGAGCTCCAGCGGCTGCACGGGGCGCGTGCGCAGTACGTCACCCAGGACAACACCGCGCAGATCCAAGGCTTCAATCAAGTGCTCGGCATCATCGCGGTCGGCCTCTCCGGGATCGGCGGCGTCGCGCTCGTCGTCGCGGGGATCGGGATCATGAACATCATGCTCGTCTCCGTCACGGAACGGACGCGCGAGATCGGGCTGCGCAAAGCCATCGGGGCCAAGCGCAGCGACGTGTTGCTGCAGTTTCTCCTCGAGGCGATCTTGCTGTCGTTCATGGGCGGCGGCGTCGGCACGGTACTCGGGTTCGGCGTGACGGTGCTCGCGTACTCGTCCATCGAGAAGATCGTTGGGCCCGCGCCGATTCCGTATCTGTTGATCATGTCGATTGCCGTCGGCTTCTCCGCGCTGGTCGGCTGCGTGTTCGGAACGTATCCCGCGATTCGCGCCGCACGCCTCGATCCGATCGCGGCGTTACGATCGTGACGTCTTGAGGCTCTCGCAATATTGGTTCGAAGCACTGTCGGTGCTCGCTGCGAACCGCACGCGGACGCTGCTCACGGCCCTCGGCTTGATCATCGGCGTCATGGCCGTGATCTCGATCCAAGTGCTGGGCGTGGGCATGGCGGGCGCGGTCACCGGTGTCCTGAGCGCGTTCAACGACAACACGTTCTTCGTATTTCCGAATCAGCAGCAGACCGATTTCACGCGGGCCGCGATCAAGCTGTCCGACCTCAAGCGCGCCAAGAACGAGGTGCCCAACGTCTTCGAGGCGATCCCTGCGAACGGGCAGAACTTGCGCGCGAGATACGGCCACAAGACGCGGCGCATCTCGCTGGGGGCAGGGACCCAGGAACACTTCGCCGCCACGACCCCGCTGCGGTACGGCCGCAAGCTGAGCGTCGACGACATCCAGCTCGGGCGGCACGTCGCCGTTCTCACCGACAACGCCGCGAAAAAGTTCGCGATCACCGGCGACCCGACCGGCAGCTCGATCCGCGTGGGAGAGCACCGTTACACGATCGTCGGCCTCCTGGGAAAATCGACCGAAGGGATCATCCCGGGTCCGCAAGGCTACGACGTGACGATCCCGTATTCGACGTACGAAACCGAGTACGCGCGCGGGCGTTTGATCGTGTTCGCTCGCGTGCTGATGAACGATCCGTCGCAAGTCACCAAGACGGAAGCCGACATGCAGGCCTGGCTCCAGCGCGTGAAGGGCGGGCGGGTCGAGTATCAGACGTTCGATCGCAAGGCGCTGGCGAAGGGCATCGACGGCGTCTTCGGAGTGATCACGTTCGTCGTTGCGCTCATCGGCGCGGTGTCGCTGCTGGTCGCCGGCATCGGTATCCTCAACATCATGCTCGTCAGCGTCGCCGAGCGCACGCGCGAGATCGGCCTGCGCAAGGCGATCGGTGCCACGCGCTTCCAAGTGCTGCTGCAGTTCTTCATCGAGGCACTGGCGCTCTCGGCGTTCGGCTGCATCGTCGGCATGGTGCTGGGGATCGCGATCGGCGCGACGATCAACTACCTGCTCATCGTCAAGCTGTCGGGCATTGTCGCGCCGATCCCGTGGCTGCGCAGCATCGCAATCGCGACGGGGTTCGCAACGATCGTCACGGTAGCGTTCGGCACCTACCCCGCGTGGCGCGCCGCGACGCTAGATCCCATCGAGGCCCTCCGTTATGAATGAGTACCTGCACTTCGAGGCCGATCAACAGGCCGCGATCGACGTGCGCGACGTAACCAAGACGTACGATCTCGGCGACGTGAAGGTCGAAGCGCTGCGCGGCGTCACGTTCACCATCCGGCGCGGCGAGTACGTCGCGATCATGGGGCCGTCGGGCTCGGGCAAATCTACGCTGATGAACTTGCTGGGCTGCCTCGACCGCCCGACGCAGGGCCGGTACTTTCTCGACGGCACCGACGTGTCGACCCTGGGCGACGACGCGCTCGCGCACATCAGGCTCAAGAAGCTGGGCTTCGTGTTCCAGGGCTTCAACCTGCTGGCGCGCACGAGCGCGATGAAGAACGTCGCGCTGCCGCTGTTCTACGCCGGCGTCGGCACCAAGGCGCGCAATGGCATGGCCGCCGCACAGCTGCACGAGGTCGGGCTCGGCGACCGCATGGACCACAAGCCCAGCGAGCTCTCCGGCGGCCAGCAGCAGCGGGTCGCCATCGCCCGCGCGCTCGTCAACGACCCGGCAGTCGTGCTCGCGGACGAGCCGACCGGGAATCTCGACTCGCAGACCAGCGAGGAGATCATGGGGCTTTTCCACCAGCTCAACGACGGCGGCCGCACGATCATCATGGTGACGCACGACGAGGACGTCGCCAGCCATGCCAAGCGGATCGTCCGGCTGCGCGACGGGCGCATCGTCGACGACCAGGCGACGGGTAGAGGTTAAAACTCCGGGAAAATACCGGCTGACCTGCTACCAACTGCGGCGTGACGCGGTAATGCGGCGCACCTATCCTCCTAGGAGCAAACTCATCGTGAAGTCTCGTACCAGCATCTTCGGGATGGCGGTCGTCGGGCTCATCGGCGCGATCATCGGGAGCTTCTCGATGATGCTCTACGCCAGCACGCACTTCGCGGGCGTCGCCGGCCCGGGCAACACCCCGCCCGCGGTCATGGCGGCTTCCCTGCTCGCTACGAGCGGCACGACCGACCAGGACCGGATCATCAACGCCGTCAAGCGCGTCGAGCCGTCCGTGGTCGCCCTCCAAGTCGTCGTGAACGGGACGCAGTTGGTCCCCACCGACCCCATGTCTCAGTTTTTCGGCGGAAGCGGCTCCGTCCAGCGTCAACGCGTCATCGAGCGTGCGTCGGGCTCGGGCTTCGTCTACTCGCGCGACGGGCTGATCGTCACGAATGCTCACGTCGTCCCGCGCGGGACCAGCAAGATCACCGTCGTGTTCGCGAACGGCGACCGCGTGCCAGGGCACCTCTTCTCCTCGAATCCCGCGGCCGATCTGGCGCTGGTCAAGGTCGAGGGCTACGCGAAGCTGCCGCCGCCTGTCGAGTTCGCCGACAGCTCCAAGGTGCAGGCGGGCCAGTGGGCGATCGCGATTGGTGAGCCGTTTGCGCTCAAGCGCTCGGTGTCCGTCGGGGTCGTCTCCGGCTTCAACCGCGACGAGCCGATCCTGGGCGAGGACCAGCAACTCCATCTTTTCCGCGGCATGCTCCAGACGTCGGCGCCGATCAACCCCGGCAACTCGGGCGGACCGCTCATCGATTACGACGGCCGCCTGATCGGCGTAAACCAGTCGACGGCCAGCCCCGGGTCTTCGCAGGGCATCGGCTTCGCGATCCCGGCGCAAACGGTCGTGCAGAACGTTCAGGTCCTGGCCAAGAGCCAGGGCAAGACGCTCGACCCGACCGGTACCGGCACCGGGAAGGCGTTCCTCGGCATCGCGCCCGTCGACATCACGAATAACGTCCGCACGCAGCTCGGCGGCTACCACGATCCCGGCGGCATCGCCGTCGGCACCGTCGTTCCAGGCGCGCCGGCCGACCAGGCGGGCGTCCAGCAAGGCGACGTCATCCAGTCGATCAACGGCAAGCCGGTGAATTCGGCCAGCGACTTCACATCGGTTATCAGCGCCTTCAAACCGGGTACCCAAGTGACCCTTCGCTTGTGGTCACAAGGCTTGAAGAAAAACGTCCAGGCGACGCTCGTCGAGCAGCCCGTCGAAACGTACCTGCGCAACCAGCAGCAGAGCCCCTAAACGGCGGCGAAGCGGCCGGCCGCGGTCTCCAGGCGCCTCGCTGCATCGCGGGGCGCCTCTTTCTTGTTCGCTGCAACCTCCGTGCCACGAATTATGTCACACCAAGTGGACTGGAACACACCCGCCCGAACGACGTATGATAGGCGGTGGCGTCGCCGAGGGCGGCGTCCAGGCTCACAACCCCTTGAGCGGCGGTAAGCGGCAAGGCCCGAGCGGAGCGATCCCGACGGCTGGTCCACGCGGCTCGGAAAGCGAGACATATTTTTCATGGCTAAAGTGGTCGGGATCGACCTCGGCACGACGAACTCCGTCGTCGCCGTGATGGAAGGGCAGAGCCCCACCGTCATCGCCAACTCCGAAGGTTCGAGAACGACGCCTTCGGTCGTGGCATTCACCAAGACCGGCGAGAGACTCGTCGGCCAGCTCGCGAAGCGCCAGGCCGTCACCAACCCGGACCGCACGATCAGCTCGATCAAGCGGCAGATGGGCACGGACCATAAGGTCAAGATCGACGGCAAAGACTACACGCCGCAAGAGATCAGCTCGATGATTCTGCAGAAGCTGGTCAACGACGCGTCGTCGTATCTCGGCGAGCGCGTCACCAAAGCGGTCGTCACCGTCCCCGCGTACTTCAACGACGCGCAGCGCCAGGCGACCAAAGACGCCGGCAAGATCGCCGGACTCGAAGTCCTGCGCATCATCAACGAGCCGACCGCGGCCGCGCTCGCGTACGGCCTCGACAAGAAGGCCAGCGAGACGATCCTCGTGTGGGATCTCGGCGGCGGCACGTTCGACGTGTCGATCCTCGAGGTCGGCGACGGCGTGTTCGAGGTCAAGTCGACCAACGGCGACACGCGCCTGGGCGGCGACGACTACGACGCGCGCGTGCGCGACTGGCTGGTGACCGAGTTCCGCAAGGAACAGGGCATCGATCTGTCCGGCGACCGCCAAGCGCTGCAGCGGCTCACCGAAGCGGCGGAGAAGGCGAAGATCGAGCTGTCCGGCACGGTCCAGACGTCGATCAACCTGCCGTTCATCACCGCGGACCAGAACGGTCCCAAGCACCTCGACGTCACGATGACGCGCGCCAAGTTCGAAGAGCTCACGCAAGATCTCACCGACCGCTGCGTGCAGCCGTTCCAGAACGCGCTGGCCGACGCCAAGCTCGACGTGAGCAAGATCGACGAAGTCGTCATGGTCGGCGGCTCGACGCGCATGCCCGTCATCCAGGAGCTCGTCAAAAAGCTTACCGGCAAAGAGCTCAACCAGTCCGTCAATCCCGACGAAGTGGTCGCGATCGGCGCCGCGATCCAAGCCGGCGTGCTCGCCGGTGAAGTGCACGACGTCGTGCTGCTGGACGTCACCCCGCTTTCGCTCGGGCTCGAGACGCTCGGCGGCGTGAACACCAAGCTCATCGAGCGCAATACCACGATCCCGACGCGCAAGACGCAAGTCTTCACGACGGCCGAAGACGGGCAGACGTCGGTGGACATCCGCATTCTCCAAGGCGAGCGCGAGATGGCCAACGACAACAAGGAGCTCGGGCGCTTCCGGCTCGAGGGCATCCCGGCCGCACCGCGCGGCGTGCCGCAGATCGAAGTGACGTTCAACATCGACGCCAACGGCATCGTGAACGTGTCGGCCAAAGATCTCGGCACCGGCAAGGAGCAGCAGATCCAGATCACGGCGTCGACCAACCTCAACAAGGACGAGGTCGACCGCATGGTGCGCGACGCGGAAGCGTTCGCGGCCGCGGACAAGGCCAAGAAGGACGAGGCCGAGATCCGTAACACCGCGTCGTCGCTGATCTACTCCACGGAGAAGTCGCTCAAGGAAGTCGGCGACAAGGCCGAGGCGGGCGTGCGCGGCGACGTCGAGACCGCGCTGACCGAGCTCAAGAAGATCAGCGAGAACGGCAGCGCCGACGAGATCAAGGCGGCGACCGAAAAGCTG
>JALZBE010000483.1 GCA_030947665.1 Vulcanimicrobiota bacterium
CTTTGACGACCGAGGCGAGGATGATGAAAATGATGAGGAGGACGAGCAGCACGTCGGTGAACGGCGTGATGTTGATCGTCGACATCACTTCTTCTTCGCCTTGTCCGGTGGAGACGGCCACGAAGTAGGGTTCCTTCTCTCTCGGCTACGAGGAGGTGACGAAGCCGACGTCGTTGAGGCCCGCGATCTTCGAGGCGTCGAGAATCCTGATGATCTCGCCGTAGGGCGCTTTGACGTCCGCCGTGAGCGAGACGTGCTTCTCGCCTCTGCGTGCCTTCACGTCCGCCATGTCCGCGTAGATGTGAGCGTCGTCCGACGCCTTACCGTCCACGTAGATCTTCCCGGTCTCGTTGACGAGGACTTCGATGGTGTCGGTCTTCTTCTGTTGCTGCTGCGGCGTGTTGTCGTTCTTGTCGGGCAGCTGCTTCTCGAATCCCGGCGGCGCAACGAGCGCCGCGAGGATCATGAAGATGATGAGCAGGACGAGCAGCACGTCGGTGAACGGCGTGATGTTGATCTCGGCCATCACCTCTTGGTCTTGCTGAGCGGAGACCATGCTCATGAGTCGAGCCCTTCGATCCTAAGGTTCAAGCCCGCGCTACTTCGTCGCCGCGGTCGTGCCGGGCTGATAAAGGTCGGTCGGGATCGGCGTGCCGGTATTGTGGAAGTGGAGCATCTCGGCGAGCTGGTTGGCCGCCACGATCATCTCCTGGTTGTACGCCTTGATCCGCGTCTTGAAGTAGTTGAAGAAGATGACGGCGATGACCGCGACGAACAGGCCGGCCGCCGTGGTGATCAGCGCTTCCGAGACGCCCGCCGCGACGACCGCGGGGGTCGAGTTGCCCTTCAGGGCGATGTCCTCGAAGGCTCGGATGATGCCGAGCACCGTACCGAACAGCCCGACGAACGGGGCGATGACGGCGATGGTGCCGATGACGCCGAGGTTGCGCTCGAGCGAGTTGAGGTTCTCCATCAGGGCGATCGAGAGCGCGTCCGTGATGTCGGCGCGGTTCTTCTCACCGCGCTGCAGGCCGAACTCCAGGATCTTCGGGAGCATGCCTTTGTTCGTGCGGCAGATCTTGATGGCGCCGGGGAGATCGTCCGCGGCGATGCGCTGACCGATCGTGCGCAGCAGGCCCTTCGAGTCGGAGTGCTGGCTCGCGAAGAAGAGCAGCCGCTCGATGACGATGGCGACTGCCGCCACCGAAAGAACGAGCAGCATCCACATCGCGGGGCCGCCCTTTTGGATCGTTGCGAAAAATCCGGTGATTGCGTCCACGAGCTCTAGTAAAGCCTCCGAGTCTTCCGGGGTGATGAGGACGTCCGGCGGGGACGCCCGGGGGGGCGCGGGCGGGCCTCTGTGTTGGCCGTCCCGCCGTCCATTCCTACTGCTTGCCTATGGCTTGGGCGGGCTCAGCTTTTTGAGCGCCGTATCGATGTCGGCGTTGAGCGACGTATCCGAACCCGCGTTGGCCTTCGCCTTTTGGAGGAGCGGAATCGCGCCCTTGTTGTCGCCCTGGTTCGCGAGCGCGATCCCTGCGACGTAGTTCGCACGCGCGTCGTTCGGGTCGATCGCAAGCGCCTTGTCGACCTCGGCCTTGACCCGCTTCCAGTCCGGCTTCTCCGGCTGCGCGAGCACGTTGGCCGCCTGGACGTACAGGACGACGCCGCGCGACGGAACGATTTTCGCGGCGTTCTCGAGGTCCGTGACGGCCTCGTCCATCTTGCCGGCCTTCACGGCGGCAGCCGCCTGCTGGTTGTAGTACGCCGCGAGCGTGTCGTCGACGCGGGTGTTGGACGGGTCGCGGCGCTTGAGTTCGCGCGCGAGCGCGATGCCCTTGTCGGCCTGGCCGCCGAAGACGTACGAGGTCGCCAGCGACGCGTCGATGGCATTGATCGTGGCGGCGTCGGCCTTCCCGGCCGCCGCCATCGACTTCGCGTTCTCCAGATCGGCGATGGCCTGCGGATACTTTTGCGCGTTCGCATACGCCGCGCCGCGGATGTACAGCGTGTTGACATTCTGCTGCAGCGCGAGCGCCTTGTCGGAAAGCGCGATCGCCCGGTCGTAGTTCTTGGCTTTGAGCGCGTCGACTGCTGCGTCGGCAAACGCCTTCGCAGCGACGATCTTGAAGCGCTCGGGGATCGTGCCGGCCGCGTCGAACGCGGTGGCCGCGCCGGCAGCGTCGTTGGTGTACGCGTCCGCGACGCCGAGCAGCGCCTGCGCGTCCTTGTCCGCGGGATGTGACGTAAGGTACGACTGGATCTCGGTCTTTGCCTCGGCGAACTTGTTGGCGCTGATGAGCGCGTTGGCCTGAAGCAGCTGGTTCGACGACGTGCCGGTGTCGTTGACGACCGAGGTGCCGTTGAATTTCAGCGCCATCGTGTAAAACGCGTCGATCGGTTTGGCGTCGCGCACGCCGGGTTTGTAGGTGGAGCTCTTTGCGATCTCGACAGCGGCGGCGTCGTCGTTATGGTTGGTCGACTTCTGGAGCTTTACGTTGCCGATCGAGCCGTCTTTGCGCACGAAGATCTGCACCGTGACGGCCCCGGTTCCGCCAATCGGCGACGTGGCCGTCCCTTGCTTGATGAGCTTGGGCGGCGTGTAGAACGTCCCAGTCTGCGCGGAAACGGTCAGCGGGCTCGCGAGCGCCGTGAGCGCTAGGGCGGCAAGCAATCTTGGAGTGCGGTCGGCCATGATACCTCAAAACGCGGATTTGGTACGGAAACAACGCGGGGCGACGCCTGCGCGTTTCAGCCGTCCCGATCGGCCTCGCCGCGATATGCGACCGGGCGGGTTTTTGTGTGCTCACCCCTTCACCTGCTGCGGTTGCTCAGACGATCGCTCAGCAAACTGCCGATTTACTGACGCCCGGAGAGGTCGGGGCGGAGCCCAACGGCTCCTTCGAGGTAGACGTGCTGGATCTGGTCCGGACCGAGCTCCGTGTTGATGTGGATGAGGATCCGGATGCAGCGCTCCAAACGTCCGGGTACCCCGATTTCGGTGAAGTTCAACAGCGGCACGAGCGTCCAGCCCATCCGCCGCGCGGCTGCCGCGGGGAATTCGGAGACGAGGTCCGGCGTGACGGTGAACAGCGCCGACGCGACGTCGTCCGGGAC
>JALZBE010000484.1 GCA_030947665.1 Vulcanimicrobiota bacterium
AGAATGTGAACGTCGACCCGTTGCCCGGCTCCGACTCGACCGTCATGTCGCCGCCCAGCAAGCCCGCGATCTCGCGTGAGATCGCGAGGCCCAAGCCCGTGCCGCCGTACTTGCGCGCGGTCGACATGTCGGCTTGCTGGAACGCCTCGAAGATGACATTGTGCTTGTCCGCGGGGATCCCGATCCCGGTATCGCGCACTTCGAACGCGACGTACGGACCGGTCTGCCCGTCGATGGTGCGCAGTTCGCGGTGCAGTGCGAGATCGACGGAACCGTGCTGCGTGAACTTGAACGCGTTGGACAGCAGGTTCTTGAGGATCTGCATGAGACGCGTCTGATCGGTCTCGAGCGCGCCGGGAACGTCCTCGTCCACGTGGATCGCGAAGCGCAGGCCGCGCTCTTGGGCCACGCCGCGGAACGTCCGCTCGACATCGTCGCAGATATCGGTGATGCGTTGCTCGGCGATGTCGACCGACGACGTCCCCGACTCGATCTTCGAAAGGTCGAGGATGTCGTTGATCAGCGTGAGCAGATCCGAGCCCGCGCGCCGAATGGTCTGCGCCATCTCGACTTGCTTGTCGGACAGGTTCTCCTCGCGGTTGTCGCTGAGCTGCTTGGAGAGGATCAGCAGCGAGTTGAGCGGCGTGCGCAGCTCGTGCGACATGTTGGCGAGGAACTGCGACTTGTACTTCGACGTGAGGGCGAGCTGCTCGGCCTTCTGCTCGAGCGCGCCGCGCGCTTCCTCGATCTCGCGCGTGCGCTTCTCGACCTCTTCGTTCTGCTCCGCGAGCAGGCGCGCTTTCTCTTCGAGCTCCTCGTTGGTCTGCTGGAGCTCGTCCTGCTGCGACTGCAGCTCGATGGTGAGCGACTGCGACTGCTTGAGGAGCTCCTCGGTGCGCATGTTCGCGGCGATCGTGTTGAGCACGATGCCGATCGACTGCGTGAGCTGGTCGAGGAACAGCAAGTGGTTGTCGCTGAAGCTCTCGAACGACGCGAGCTCGATGACGGCCTTGATGTCGCCTTCGAACAGCACCGGCAGCACGACCACGTTGAGCGGCTGCGCGTGCCCGGAGCCCGACGACACCTGCAAATAGTCCGCCGGTGCGTTGGTGACGAGGATGCGTTCCTTCTCGAGAACGCACTGCCCCACGAGCCCTTCGCCGGCCCCGAACTGCAGCGTGCCGCGGCGGCGCGGCGCGGCGTAGCCCGCGGTGTAGCGTAACAAGGGCGTGTCGTCGATCGGCTCGTTGAGGTAGAAGATGCCGGTTTGCGTGTTCACCAGCGGCGCGAGCTCCGACATGATGAGCTTGGCGACTGTCTTGATGTCTTTCTGGCCTTGCAGCATCCCGGTGAACCGCGCCAGGTTGGTCTTGAGCCAGTCCTGCTCTTGGTTCTTGCGCGTGGTGTCGCGCAAGTTGCGAATCATCTCGTTGACGTTCTCGGTGAGCAGGCCCACCTCGCCCTGCGCGCCGACCTCGATCGTGCGGGTGAGATCGCCTTTGGTCACCGCGGTCGCGACTTCGCCGATCGCGCGGATCTGCGACGTGAGCTGCGCGGCGAGCTGGTTGACCGAGTCGGTCAGGTCGCGCCACAGCCCTGCGGCGCCGGGGACCTCGGCTTGGCCGCCGAGCTTTCCTTCGAAGCCCACCTCGCGCGCGACCGACGTCACCTGATCGGCGAAGATCGCCAGCGTGTCGATCATCCCGTTGATCGTGTCGGCGAGCTCCGCGATCTCGCCGCGCGCATCGAGCACGAGCTTGCGCTGGAGATCGCCGTTCGCGACGCCGGTGACGACGCGCGCGATGCCGCGCACCTGATTCGTCAGGTTGCCGGCCATGCGGTTCACCGAGTCGGTGAGATCTTTCCACGTTCCCGCGACACCGGGCACGGCGGCCTGGCCGCCGAGGATGCCTTCGGTGCCGACCTCGCGCGCGACGCGCGTCACCTCGCCCGCGAACGCGTTGAGCTGCTCGACCATCGTGTTGATGGTGTCCTTGAGCTCGAGCATCTCGCCGCGCACGTCGACGGTGACCTTCTTCGAAAGGTCGCCCATCGCGACGGCGGTCGTGACTTTCGCGATGTTGCGCACCTGATTGGTCAGGTTCGCCGCCATCGAGTTCACCGAATCGGTGAGATCCTTCCACGTGCCGGCGACGCCTTGCACCTGCGCCTGTCCGCCGAGGATGCCTTCGGAGCCGACCTCGCGCGCGACGCGCGTCACCTCACCGGCGAACGCGTTGAGCTGGTCGACCATCGTGTTGATCGTGCCCTTGAGCTCGAGGATCTCGCCGCGTGCGTCGACCGTGATCTTCTTGGAGAGGTCGCCGCGTGCCACGGCGGTCGTCACGTCGGCGATGTTGCGGACCTGCGAGGTCAGCGACGACGCCATCGAGTTGACGGAGTCGGTGAGGTCTTTCCACGTGCCGCCGACGCCGGGCACGACCGCTTGGCCGCCGAGCTTGCCGTCGGTGCCGACCTCGCGCGCCACGCGCGTGACTTCCGCAGCGAACGAGTTGAGCTGGTCGACCATCGTGTTGACGGTCGCTTTGAGCTCGAGCATCTCGCCCTTGACGTCGACGGTGATCTTTTTGGAAAGATCGCCTTTCGCGACGGCCGTCGTGACGTCGGCGATGTTGCGTACCTGCGACGTGAGGTTCGACGCCATGAAGTTGACGTTGTCGGTAAGGTCTTTCCACGTGCCGGCGACGCCTTGCACGTAGGCCTGGCCCCCGAGCCGGCCTTCGGAGCCGACCTCGCGCGCGACGCGCGTGACTTCCGACGCGAACGCGTTGAGCTGGTCGACCATCGTGTTGACGGTGCCCTTGAGCTCCGCCATCTCGCCGCGCACGTCGACGGTGATCTTCTTCGAGAGATCGCCGTTGGCGACGGCGGTGGTGACGTCGGCGATGTTGCGAACCTGGTTCGTCAGGTTCGCGGCCATCGAGTTGACGGAGTCCGTCAGGTCTTTCCACGTGCCGGCGACGCCTTCGACTTGCGCCTGGCCGCCGAGCTTGCCGTCGGTGCCGACTTCGCGCGCGACGCGGGTGACTTCCGAGGCGAACGAGCGCAACTGGTCCACCATGGTGTTGATGGCTTCCTTCAGCTGCAGGATTTCG
>JALZBE010000485.1 GCA_030947665.1 Vulcanimicrobiota bacterium
CACGCCGACCGTGCCGGCGTGCAGCAGCGCCACCGCCGCGGCGCCCGCCGAAGCGAGCACGCAGATCGCGACGAACGGAATCAAACGCTCGCCGTGCAGCACGCGGTCGCTGAGGTAGCCCCACGCAAGCCGCCCGCACACCGCGGCGCCCTGCGCGCACGCGAACGCGAGCGCGGCCACCGCCGCCGTCGTGCCGACGACCGCGACGCCGGTGACCGTGAAAAACGCGTTCAGCGCCGACTGCGCACTAACGAGCACCATGCATGTGAGCGTCACGCCGATCAAGCGCGGATCGCGCGCGAGCGCGCGCATCCCGCGCACGACCGATCCCAGCGTCGTCGCGGGCGCGTCGCCGTCGCGCTGCTCGCGATATCCCGCGTACGCGATCAGCGTCGTCACCGCGACGATCATCGCGGCGAACACGAACGCACCACGATAGCCCACGACGCGTGCGACCAGCGGCAGCGTCAGCGCGCCGACGAGCCCGCCGACGGGCACGCCGGTCTGCCGGATCCCCATCGCGAAGCCGCGGTCGCGATCGAACCACGCAAGGATCGCGCGCCCGCCCGCGGGCGTCGACGCCGCGTAGCCGGCGCCGAACACGCCGATGCACGCGACGATCCACCAATACGACGCGAACAGCGTCGCCGCCAGCAGCGCGAACGTCATCGCCATCCCCGACAGTAGCACCATGCGCCGCTCGCCCCAGCGATCCGTCATCACACCCGCTGCGGCGACGAAACACCCCGAGCCCAGCATCAGCGCCGTGAAGATCACGCCGAGCTGCGCTTTCGACAACCCGAACGTCGTCACGAAAATCGGCGACAGCGATCCCAGCGCCTGCTGCACCACCGCCGCCCCGGCTTGCGCCGTCGTCATCAGCGTGAGAACGCGCCACCGCGCGGTCACGAGGCGTGCGTCATCGTTTGTAGACGGGGATCAGGTGCGCGGTGGCAAGGGTGCGATCGTGCGCGCCGATCGCGGCCAGCGTGAATGTATAGTGATGCAGTTTCCCCGGCGGCGGGCACGGTCCGCCCCAGCCGTATGTGCCGAAGTCGTTCTCCGCGACGCCGCCGGACTCCGGATCGCGCAGATCGCCCAGCGCTCGCGCGCGTTTCGGAATGTGGAATACCGCCAAGTGCAGCCAGCCGCCGGGTTTGGGTGCGTCGCGATCTTGCACGAGGAGGATGAAATACAGCGTCCCCGGCGGCGGCGCGTTCCACGTCAGGCGCGGCGTGTGGTTCTCGCCGTGGCAGCCGTCCTTGTTCCAGACGAACGCGTTCGGGATTTGCACGCCCGTCTTCACGTCCGAGCTCGACAGCGTCAGCCCCAGCAGCAGCGGCATCATCATGGTACGACTTCCCGCGAGCTGCGTTGCACCAGCGATATTCCGAGTGCGATCGCGGTGAGCCCGCCGAGGTCGCGGATGCCGACCGGCTCGCGCAGCAGCAGCGCCGCGAGCGCGAGCCCGAACACCGGCGTGAGGAAATAGTACGCGCTGACGCGTGACGCCTCGCCGTGCGTCAGCAGCCAGAACCACAGCAGCGACGCGCCGACCGACATCACCAGCACGACGTACCAGAACGACGCGATCAGCTGCCAGCTCCACACGGCGTGCGGTTTGCCTTCGAATGCGATCGCCAGCGGCAGCAGCACGATGCTCGCGGCGAACAGCTGCAGCGCGTTGACCGCGCGCAAGTCGAGGTCGGCGCACCAGCGCTTGAACACGATCGTCGAGGCCACGCTGCCGAGCACGCCCACGAACGCGATCGCGATGTCGCCGGCGTCGGCGCTGCCGGTTCCCGCGCGCACCCACATCATCCACACGACGCCGCCGAAGCCGAACAGCATCCCGGCGATCTTGTTGCGCGTGAGCGGCTCGCGCAGCAGCCACGGCGCGACGAGCGCGAGCGCCAGCGGGTTGGTGGACGCGACGATCGCGCCGACGCCCGACGCGAGATGGCGCAGCGCGACGTACGTGCAGCCCAGATACACCGCGTTGCCGAGGATCCCGAGCACCGCGACCGCGGCCCAGTCCTTGCGCGTGCGCGGCAGCCGCGCGCCCAGCGCGCGCGCCACAGCGAGCGCGAGCAACCCGGCGACGGCGAAGCGCACGACGAGGAACCACAGCGGCGACGTGCCCAGAACGCCGATCTTGCTCGGGACGAACGCCGACGCCCACAAGAAGATGTAGAAGAGCGCGCCCGCAACGCCTAGGGCTCGTCCATGCACCCGTTGACTCTACCCGGCCGAAACCGGCGCCACATGCACTTCTGTCTCAGCGCACGATGACACCCATCGTGAGCCACGCGCGCGACGCCGACTGGGACGCCGGCCTGCGCCAGTTCTTCGCCTACCGCGATCTGGGCGTCGCGGGCGCGACGCAGGGGCGCGTCGGCGCGCACGTTATCCGCGCCCGCGGCGCGTTGGACGCGCCCGGCGAGCGGCACCACCACGCGCTCGACTTCCAGATGGTGTACGTCCTGCGCGGCTGGGTCGACTTCGATTACGACGGCACGGGCCGCGTGCGGCTCGAGCCCGGTTCGTGCGTCGTGCAGCCGCCAGGCATCCGCCACGCCGAGCTGGCGCACAGCGACGACCTGGAGATGCTGGAGATCACCCTGCCCGCGGAGTTTCCAACTACGACCGACTGACGGCACGCCTGCTTTTGGTTTTCCATCACACGACGAAGCGCAACAGTGCGAGCATGCTGGGTGCGTTCGCGCACAAATGTCGCATAGTGGACTTTGATCGGAGGGAAGGTGGAAGGGCACGATAAACGTCGGGGCCTTCCTCTCTTTTCTACCACTTGGGTGTGGAGGACTTACTTGATCAAGACGAAGCTTTATGCTGTCGCCGCGATGTCGGCTTTGCTCACGGCCTGCCAGGGTGGGCAGGCGCTGCCGCCACCGCCCGCCAGCCAGACGCAGGCGCATTCCGAGGCGCGCGAGTTCACCTCGCTGACGCTCTTCACGGCGCAGAACAACACGACGGGCGAAACGGTCCGCGTGTTCCCGACCAAGGAAGCGACGGACGCGTTCCGCCTCGCGCAAGCCGGCCAGCGCATGACGCAGGGCACCGGCCCGCTGCTCTACAACGGCGGACCGATTCAAAC
>JALZBE010000085.1 GCA_030947665.1 Vulcanimicrobiota bacterium
CGCACGGTGGAGACGCACATCGCGGCGATCTACCGCAAGCTCGGGGTCTCCAACCGCACGGCGCTGGCGCGCCTGCTCGATGAGACCGGGGTAGCGGCGCCGTAATCTCCGTACCGAGGCACGCCAACCTCGGTACCGTCACGGATAGAGGCGCGCGCCGCGCTCCGGTACCGTGGATGCATGAACGTTACGTCCGATTCGAGACGCGCCGCCGGGGCACTCCGCATGCTGGCCGAGCTCTCCTCCGTCGCCGCAGAGTGCGCGGCAGCCGGGGTGTGGGACGACGAGCTGACCGCCCGCCGCCGCCAGCGCGGAGACGCACGGGTCGGCGAGCTCCGCAGCCAGGACCTTCAGGTGAAGGCGCTGTGATCTGGTTCGCGCCGTTCGAGGCTTTCGACGAGCACGACCGCGTACGCCGCGATCCCCGTCCCGTCACCGGTGTAGCCCATCCCCTCGCTCGTCTTCGCCTTCACGCTGATCCGCGCGACGTCCAGACCCAGCACGTCGGCGATCGCATCGCGCATCAGCGGAACGTGGGCTGACAACCGCGGCGCCTGGACGACCACCGTCGCATCGACGTTCGCGATCGTCCAGCCGTGGCGAACCGAGAGCTCGTGGCAGGCGGCCAGCAGCCGCAGCGAGTCGGCATCCTTCCACTGGGGGTCGTCATCAGGGAAGTGCGCCCCCAGGTCGCCTAGCGCGCATGCGCCCAGCAATGCGTCGCTGATGGCGTGTACGAGAACGTCCGCGTCGCTGTGCCCGAGCGGGCCGCTCTCGTGCGGAATTCGTACGCCGCCCAGCACGAACGGCCGTCCCTCGACGAGCCGGTGCGCGTCGAACCCGTGCCCGACGCGAAAGTGCGGGAGGTGCGCGTGCACGTTAGTGCTCGCGCTCGGGCACGATTGAATTGCGCGGGGCGTGGTGCGAGAGGTGCGCAGTATACAGTGCGTCCTCGCCCGCCAGCGCGTTGAGCCGCGTCCCGAAGCCTCGCAGCGCACCGTTGGTCGCGTACGCGCGGATGATCGTCGCGCTCGGCAGGTCGCGGTCGACCTCGTCGACGCGCGCGTCGCGCGCTTCGAGCTCGAGCAGCACCGCATCGACCGCGCGCGGCTCGACGTAGCACTCGACGAGCAGCACTTCTTCCTCGGCGGTCCCTTGCGGCCCGCGCTCGCGCAACAGCGCCTCAGCGCGCGCCAGATCGCCGGGCCGCGTGACCTTGAAATTGTCCGCCGTGCTCTCGACCACGACGACGTCCAGGCCCGCGCGTTCGAGCAGCGCCGCGTCGTCCGTTGCCGGCGGCTGACCGTGGCGCACGGCTTCGGCGTGCGCGCGGCGCAGGTCGCGCGCGGTCGCGAACTGCGGCGTCTGCGCGGACCACAGCTCGCCGCGGTCGAGCGTGCGCGTTACCTTGCCCGTCGGATCGACCACCTTGATCGTGTCCACGACCGGTGCCGCCAGCAGCGACGCGGTCCCGGCGCGCACCGCGCGCATGCCGTTGCGAACGTCGGACGTACGCACCATCGGGCGCGCGCCGTCGTGGACGAGCACCGCGCCGACGTCGTCGGACAGCGCGTCGAGCCCGTGCCGAACGCTGGTCTGGCGGTCGGGGCCGCCGCGCACGACGATCACGGTGGCGTAATTCACGCGCGCGTGCGCGATCGATTCCATCGCCTCGACGAACTCCGGCTCGGTGACGATCACGAGCTCCGCGATCTCGGGCAGCGCCGCGAACGCCTCGATCGACCACGCGATCATGGGCTTCCCGCCCAACTCGACGAGCTGCTTCGGTCCACCGAACCGCGTGCCGTGTCCGGCCGCGACGATCACCGCTCCCCAAATCATGCTCTTGCTCTCGGGCGCGCGAAGATCATGCGGCCTGCGTTGGTTTGCAGCGCGCTCGTGACCGCGACGTCCACGGTCTCGCCGATCAGCCGGCGACCGTTCTCGATCACGATCATCGTGCCGTCGTCGAGGTAGCCGACGCCCTGGTGCGTTTCGCGGCCTTCGCGGATGACGCTGACGCGCAGCTCGTCGCCCGGCAGCAGCACCGGCTTGAGCGCGTTGGCGAGCTCGTTGATGTTGAGAACGGAAACCCCCTCGACGTGCGCGACCTTGTTGAGGTTGTAGTCGTTGGTCACGAGCTTCGCACCGCGCTCCTGTGCCAGGCGGACGAGTTTGGCATCGACCTGCGCGATGTCCTCGGGATCGCGTTCGACGATCTCGATCGGGACCGTTTCCTGGAGCGTCGTGAGCAGCTCGAGGCCGCGCCGCCCGCGCGTGCGCTTGAGCGGATCCGCGCTGTCGGCGATGAGCTGCAGCTCGCGCAGCACGAATCGCGGCAGCAGCAGCGGCCCGTCGAGAAATCCGCTGCGCACGATGTCGAGTACGCGGCCATCGATGATCACCGACGTGTCGAGCACCTTGGGCTCGCCGCCGCCGGTCGCGCTCGACGGCGCCGCGATCCGGCCGAGCGTCACGCGCTGTTTGGCGCCGACGCGCGCGCCGAGGAACGCGGCGAAGATCGACACGACGAGGTACAGCGCGATCGCGATGTAGCCGCCCGTCGGCCCGGCGAACGCGACGAACTCGAATAGGATGCTCTTGATGAGGAACGCGACGACGAGGCCCGTGACCAGGCCGACGGCGCCGCCGACCAGCTCGCCCGGCGCCAAGCGGTCCATCGCGCGCTCCACCTGATGCAGCTGCGTCTCAAACAGCACTTGCGCCGCCGGCGCGATCAAGACGCCGACGACGGCGCCGATGATCGGCGCGACCACGATCAGGGAGAGCTGCCAGAACTGGCTGGCGACGTGCAGCGAGAGCAGGTGAACGTACGCCTCGCGCCCGAGCAGGAAGCCCGTGACGCCGAAGATCACGGCGAAGCCGAGGCGCAGGAGCGCGGTCGCGACGCCGCGGCCGGGCTCAGTCGGCGAGGAACGCACCACAGACATCGTTGGCTACGAACCGGCCGCGTTCGGTAAGGCGCAGGCGCGCGGGGTCGGCGGCGAGGACGCCCGCCGCCACGAGATCGTCGACCACGCTCCGGTATCGTTGGTACACATCGATGTCGTACCGTTCGCGGAACGTTCGCAGGTCGACTCCTTCGGCGGTGCGCAGCGCGAGCATGATCGCCTCGCCGGCCTGCTTGGCGCCTTCGAGCCGCTCGCTTTCACCCGGGATCGGCGTTCCGGCGAGTGCCGCGTCGCAATACGCGTCCAGATCGCGGGTGTGGGTCGATCGGACACCGCTGAGATAGGCTGCGGCGCCGACGCCGAAGCCGAGGTACGGATCATTGGCCCAGTAGATCGCGTTGTGCTGGGAGCGGAAGCCGGGCTTGGCCCAGTTCGAGATCTCGTACTGCTCGAACCCGGCCACGCGCAACCGATCGATCGCGATCGCATACAGCCGCGCCTCCAGCGTGTCGTCCGCGAACGCGCTCGGATCGCGGGCGAACCATGCGGCGTACGGCGTCCCTTCCTCGATCGTGAGACCGTAGCACGAAATGTGCTCGACTTCGAGCGCCACCGCGGCGTCGAGCGACGCGGCCCAGCTTTCCTCGGACTGCCCGGGCACGCCGAAGATCAGGTCGATCGAAAGATTCGCGAAGCCGGCCGCGCGTGCGGCGCGCACGGCGTGCGCGACGTCGGCCGCGGTATGACGGCGCCCAAGCACACGCAGCTCGCGCGGCTCGAAGGACTGCACGCCGATCGAGAGCCTGTTCACACCGGCATCGTGCAGTTCGGCAAGCCGTGGTGCCAGCGACGGATCAGGGTTCGCTTCGGTCGTAACCTCGGCATCATGCGGCAGCCGGAAGCGCGCGCGCACGTCCCCGATGATCGCGGCGATCGCAGCGGGCGCGTACGTGGTCGGCGTGCCGCCCCCGAAGAACAGCGTGCGCGCGTCGACGGCGGGCGCAACGGCGAGCTCCGCGCGGAGCGCCGCCAGATAGCGCGCGGCGCGCGCGTCGTCCCACGCCCACTTCGCGAAATCACAATACGGACAGATATACGGACAGAACGGCAGATGAACGTAGACGCCGGCGTTGAGCGCGCTCGTCACGGGCCGGGGATGACGAAGATCCCGATCGCGCCTTGGCCTGCGTGCGTGCCGATCACCGGTCCCGCTTCGAGCTGCTCGAACGCTGCCGTTTGCGTCGTGATCTTTTCGCGCAGCTTGGTCACTACGCGCGCCGCTTCGACGGCGGCGTGCGAGTGGATCGTACAGATGCGTGCGCCGTCCGCTTTGTTCGCCTCGGCCGCGGCGGCATCGACGCACGTGTCGAGCGCCCGTGCATACGTTCGCACGCGCGCGTGCTCCTGAACCTTACCCGAGTCGATGCGCAGCACCGGCACGATCTTCACCAGGGAGCCGATGAACGCTTGGGTGCGCGACACACGACCGGTGCGCACCGCGTGAGAGAGATCGGGAACGGTCACGAAGCCGCGCAGCACGTCGCGGTCGCGCGCGAGCGCGGTGAGAATCGCCTGCACGCCGCCGCCCGCGCGCGCGATGTCGCGCGCGTGCTGCGCTTGCAGCGCGAGCCCGCCGGCGACGGTCGCACTGTCGATGACGTGAATCTCCGCGTTCGGGAATGTTTTTGCCGCGGTGTTTGCCGCGTTGTTGGTGCCCGACAGGCTTGCCATGATCGTGATGCAGACGATCGGCCGGCCCGCCTCGACGTGCGGCCGGTAGGCGTCCTCGAACATCGCCGGCGTCGGCTGCGCCGTCGTCGGCAGCACCTTGAGGCTCGCGAGCTTGCGGTAGAACTCGTCGAGCGAGAGATCGACCCGGTCGCGAAAGCGCGTGTCGCCGAAGTTGACGAACAGCGGCACGACGTCGACGCCGTCACCCGACTGCAAATCCGACGTCGAGTCGGTGACGACGGCGACAGCGGGGACGGGGCCGGCGGCGTTCACGTCGTTCATGCGGCGAGCACCGCGCCGATCGAGCCGACGAGATCGGCGGCCGAGACTGCCGCGGCTTGGCGGATCGCGTTGCGGATCGCCGTCTTGTCGGACCGCCCGTGCGCGACCACGCAGTTGCCGCGCACGCCGAGAAGCGGCGCGCCGCCGTACGTCGAGTAGTCCAGCCGCACGCGGATCTTCGCGAACACGCTGCGGCTCAGCAGCGCGCCCAGCTTGCCCATCGGACCGGCGTTCTCGAACGACTCGCGCAAGACGTCGCGGATGTAGACCGCGCTGCCCTCCGCCGTCTTGAGGATCACGTTGCCGACGAAGCCGTCGGCGACGACGACGTCGGCGTGGTCCTGCAAGATGTCCTTGCCTTCGATGTTGCCGACGAACCGCACCGGCGCGCGTTCGAGCAGCTCGGCGGCCTCCATCGACTGCGTGTTGCCTTTGGTGCGCTCCTCGCCCACCGAGATCACGGCGACGCGCGGCTCCGCGATGCCGAGCCCGGCGCGCGCGTACGCGCTGCCCATCACGCCGAACTGCATCATCCACTCCGGCTTGCAGTCGACGTTCGCGCCCGCGTCGCACAGCACGACGGGCCCGTAGCGGCCCGGCAGCACCGCGCCGATCGCCGGTCGCGCGATGCCCGGGATCGTGCGCAGCCGGATCAGCGCGATCGCGAGAAACGCACCGCTGTTGCCCGCCGACACCACCGCGTCGGCGCGGCCCTCGCGCACCAGCTCGACCGCGGCGCCGAGCGACGTGCCCTCCGATTTGCGCACGGCTTGCGACGCGCTCGCGTCCATCGACACCTGGCCCGCCGAGTGCACGATCTCGATCGCCGTCTCGCCGTGCAGCAGCGGCGCGATGCGCGCGCGGTCGCCGACGAGCACGATCTTGCCGAGCCCGTCGCGATGCGCGAGCAGCGCGCCGGCGACGATCGCGCCCGGCGCATCGTCGCCGCCCATCGCGTCGACCGCGATGACCGGAAGCTTGCCGTTCAGGCTCGGGCGGCTAACGCTCAACGCTGATCCAATATTCTGCACTCGGCTGGCCACCGTAGTAATATTCCACGTCCACGGCGCTGAAGCGTTCGCCGAGCGCCGCCGCGTACTTCTGTGCGTCGCGCTCGCGCTGCGCGCCGCCGTAGTACAGCGTCACGAGCCCGCCGTCGCCGGCGCCGAGCGCCTCGACCGCATCACCGATCACCTCGCCCAGGGACGGCGCGGTGAGCAGGCGCTTGCCGATCGATGCGGACGGGGCGCCCTTGTGCACCGCGACGCCGTTGACGCTCGCGTCCTTGCCGGCGAAGAACACCGACGCGCTACGTACGTCCTCGAGCGTCGGCGTGAGCGCGTCGAGCGGGACCGGCTCGTCCGCGCCGCCCAGCCGCAGCAGCACGGCCAGCCCGGCGACGGGGTCCGGGCTCGGCACGACGATCACGGTCTTCGCGGTCAGCGCGCCGACTTCACGGGCGGCGAGCGCGACGTTCGGATCATTTGGCAGCAAGTACACGGTCTTCGCGAGCGACGCGTTGACGCCGACGAGCAGATCGCGCACCGACGGGTTCGCGCCGGGCGGGACGGGGATCGTCACCTCGGCGCCCAGCTCGCGCGCGATGCGGTCGAAGCCCGCGCCGGGCACCACCGCCGCAATGCCGACGGATTTCGCGGGCGCGTCGACGACGAGCAGGTTGTGCTGCTCCGCCATGTCCTCGCGTTTCCAGCGCGTCACGGTCCCGTGCTTCGCGGCGATCGCCTTCACCGTGTCGGGTTCGGCGCAGTGGATGTGCACCTTGATCGTGGGCGCGCCGCCGATGACCAGCAGCGAGTCGCCGTGGCGCTCGAGCTCGTCGCGCAGCGGGTGCGCCTCGACCGTCGCGTTCTCCAGCACGAACTCGGTGCAATAGTGGTTGTCGCCGACGACCTGCTGCCGGGTGAACACGCTCGAACGAACGGGCCGGTGCGGGAACGCCGTGGTGCGGACCGTCTGCTCCGGGAGAAAGCGCAGCACGCCTTCGAGGAAGTAGCACAGCCCGGCGCCGCCGGAATCGACCACCCCGGCCTCCTTGAGCGCCGGAAGCTGCTCGGGCGTGCGGTCGAGCGCGTCGTTCGCCGCGCGCAGCACCGCGTTGGCGAGCCGGTAGAAGTCGGGCTCGCGCACGGCCAGCCGGTACGCTTCGTCGGCCGCGGCCGTCGCGACCGAAAGGATCGTTCCCTCGATGGGCTTGGTGAGCGCCGCCCGCGCCGCGGCGGCCGCCTCGCGCATGGCCAGCGAGAGCTGAAACGTGTCGATGCTGTCGCGATGCCGCACGCTGTGGGCGAAGCCGCGCAGCATCTGCGAGAGGATCACGCCGCTGTTGCCGCGCGCGCCGAGCAGCGAGCCGCGCGCAGCCGCGCCGGCCACGACCGAAAGCGGCTGGTCGCAGACCTTGTGCGCCTCGAACAGGGCGGCCTTGGCAGTCAGGAACATGTTCGACCCGGTATCGCCGTCAGGGACGGGAAACACGTTGAGGTCGTTCAGAACGCCCCGGTACTTCCGTAAGAAGTAGGTGCCGGCCGCGATGAACTTCTCGAACGCGCGGCCGTCGAGGTGCGTGACTGCCATGAAGCGCTCCACGCGTTCCTGGGCGAGCGCGTCCCGCCCTGCGGACGTTGACCGGAGACGTTCGGCCTTGTCGGTCTGGGGCAGATTTGGTACACTCCCTCCGTTATGGCCAAACGATGTGATGTGTGCGGCAAGGGTCCCATGGCCGGGAACAACGTCAGCCACGCGATGAACAAGACCAAGCGGCGCTGGCTGCCCAACCTGCAGGCCGTCAAGGTCGACGACCGCGGCACCCACAAGACGGCCCGCGTCTGCACCAACTGCCTGCGGAGCAAGCGCGTCAAGCGCGTCGGCGCAGCCTAAAGCCGCCGCCGCCTCACCCGCTGAGGTGATCCCAGCCGCCGGGGGTGACGGCGGTCCCGTCAGCGAGGCGCACGCCTAATTCGGCGGACATCGTCCCGACCCGTACCAGCGCGCGCCCGGTATGGGCGCGGAAGCGCCCGGCCAGGTGGGCGAACGCGCGCTTCTCCACACTGACGAGCAGCTCGAAGTCCTCGCCGCCGTCGAGCGCCCAGCGTGCCGGATCGTCGCCGGTGCGCGCCGCCACGCCCCGGGCGGCGTCGTGGACGGGGACGGTCTCGATCGTCGCGCCCGTGCCCGACGCGGCGCAGAGCCGGGTCAGGTCGGTCGAGAGGCCGTCCGAGGTGTCCATCATCGCCCGAACGTGACGGGAGGCCCCGAGCCACCGGCCCTCGCGCAACCGCGGCTCCGGAG